>DBFWXD010000461.1:0-79574 GCA_048215895.1 Eubacteriales bacterium | reverse complement strand
GATATTTGGTTGGTATCACAATATGATACCAACCACTTTTTTCGCCGGGATTCCACTCAAGGGTCCCGGCTTTATTATTTTCTGAAACAAAAGGAAGGTAATAGTATATGACAAATGATTTTTTTGCCGAACTTGCAAGATGCCTTCACAAGAAGGAAATTGACTCGGTAATTCAGAAGGACAGGCGGCTAGAGGTTATTCTCCACGGACAGCCTGCCCTTTTTGTTACCCCGAGAAACGAAGTCTTCCTCTTGCCGGAAATGAGTGGCAGTGAGGAAGCCAATGATCTGTACCATGAAGTGGCCCAGGCCGCAGATGAGGTATTCTCCTATGTGGAGGCCGTCCAGACTGCTCCCCTCCTGCACGTCAGCGGATTGAGCGAGGAGTTCCACCAATTAGCCGACTTTGGTGGCGCAGTGATGGCTGGTCGGCAACGCGGTAATGGATTTGGCTACCAGTTTGTCACCTGGATTTGGGACTATGGCCGCACCGGCTTGAGCCACGGACACTATTATGAGGGTGACTATAACGCAGCAAAACAGGACTTTGCTGTCCGCTCCGGGCTGATTTCCAAGGCACAGCTTTTCTCGGAGGAGGAATTGACCGAACTCTACCGAGCCACCGGATATCAGTTGGAAAACGACCCGGAAATTCATCGGGAGCAATTCGAGGCACTGCAAGCAGTCAGGGCAAAGATCGAGTACGCTGTCCCAGATGTTCAGGAAAAGCTGGAGCAGGAGCAAAATCTGGGACAACAGATGAATTGATTCCTAAGAACGATAAAGAAGGCCGTATTTTGCACCTAGCAAGATACGGCCTTTTTTTATGCCTATTTCAGAACGGAGGGTTCAACCATGAAAACAAATGGACAGAGCGCCTATACCGGAACATGCGAACGGTTACCTCCCTGGTGGGGTGGTTATCTGAGCAGGAATTTGTTCCGAGTATCGCATGCACCAGGCTATGCTCCTGGGCCAGAACAGCAGCCCGTATGCCGACAATTCGCCCGATGTGAAGGCTGTCCTTACCCTAGACATGGCTTCCTTTGTTGGGGAAGTGAAAGTGACTGCATGCGAACGAGAATCAAGAAGATCAGAGAAAGAGAGAATTCAGAATAAACGGGCGAGATGCAGTAAGTTACTTTCTTATGTATAAACTGAAATAGGAGGAAATCCAGATGGATCAATGCATTCTGCACGCAGTCCTGAGTAATGCACAACACCCGGAATACGGAGAGGTTTCCATGCCTCTCCCGATCAAGGCCACCGAATATGGTCATTGCATGGAACTGCTTTCTTCCCTGGGCATTGGCGATGCTCTTAGCAAAGACTGCCAGGTTGCAGAACTTATAAGAGCATACCCAACCCTCCGATGTCTGGAAGGCAGCAAGGTCAACATTGACGAGTTGGACTACCTTGCCAAGCGGCTGGACGGATTTGATGCTGTCGAGGTTTCCCAGTTTCAGGCTATGGCAGATAAGCTGAAGCTCACGGATATGAAAGACCTGATCAACCTGACCTTCTCCTGCCAACAGGCAACAGTCATCGCAGATTTTTCCGATTTGGAAAGCGTCGGTCGGGCACACTACATGAATACCCACGACGGATGTGCCTCTGTGGAGGAGCTGGACAATTTGGATGGCGAGGAAACCGCCATACTGCTGATTGAAGACAATGAAGGGACCATTACCCGCTACGGTGTAGTCTACGACAACGGTATGCAGCTTTCACAGCTCTATGACGGAAAGAACCTGCCTTGCTACCACCACGAGAATGATTGCATCTCTGTAGGCTTGACTTCCCGACTGGAGCCGAGAGATACCAAGAATATTACTTGGGTCTACCTTCCTACATCCAACTGCCAGATTGAGCGGGCTATGAAGCGGGCAGGCATTACTGATCCAAGAGATTTATCTCTTCGAATGGGCGATAGCCTCTTCCCTATGGAAATCGATGTGGCATTGGACTTTCCGCATGAGGATATCTACGAGCTCAATGAACTGGCCAAAGCGGTAGAAAAACTGTCGAATTCCGACCGAATAAAACTGGGGGTTGTGGTTGGTATGGCGCAGCCGGAGAATGCCAATCAGATTTGCCGCTTAGCAGAAAATCTGGATCTGTTCGAATTTGCTCCTGGTGCTCATACCCCAGCAGAATATGGGAAATTTATGATCCAGCAATCCGGCCAGTTTCATTATGATCCCACTCTGGACGAGTTCTACGACTATGAGAGGTATGGCCGCCAACATATGGATTCTGGAACGGGAATGTTCACTGATCGCGGCTATATCGCCTACATCGGGGCGGAAAGCCTAGAGGAATTAATGGGAGAAGGTCAGGAGCAGGTACAGGGGGTGATGGAACTGCAGTAGATAATTTCGTCACAGTGTGGTATGTTGTGTACTTACCAAACGATAGGAGGTGAAAAACCATGAAACAGAACCCCATAAGAAAATGTGAAACAGGTGTCCAGTTTAGGCCCGCTTCCATTGAGGAGGCGGGCCTTTTCTATTCCCAGGTGGAAGAGGAACGGGACCTTCAGGCTGGTACGGTGGGCCATGTACGGATGGACTTCGGACATGGTGGCAGGGAATTCTGGCATACCTGGTGGCCTCATAACGAGGATCGGTTCAATACGCCGGAATTCAAGGCAGAACTGCAGGAGATCGTGGATGTACTTCGTGCGGAAGGCCCGCTGAAAAACCTCTCCTCCATGAGCTCCTACTGCTATAAAAATGGAGGGGCCATTACCACGGATGGCCGAAATTACGGGTATATTGCAGAAACAGCCCACTACCGCTACTGTCTCCGCTGTACCCCCACTCTGGGCGATTATCAGGGCTACCTATACTGCTATGATAAGCGGCAGCAGGAAATGGCCCAAAAGGACAATATAGTAGGGAGAGTGACCTTTGCAGATGGGACGACCCAGGAGTTCACAGACCCACATCAGTATCTCCAAACCATCAAAGAAGAACTTCCACTCCGCAATACGACCGGATTCAAGCACGAAACGCTTTCTGAAGATCCAGAGATCAAGAAAGCAGTGGATGATATTCTGTTGGATTTTGCGGGCGAAGAAAATCCTCGACGAACCTGTAACTACGGCTTGACCGAGAAAGGGTTGCAAGCCCTTCAAGATGTGGCAGACCCGTCCCTCCCCCATTCCTATGCGTGGTTTGTGATGACTGATTGTAACACCCCGCAGGAGCAGCTCCACCGTAACCTTACCCTGGACGAAGCGGTCGAGCTCTATCAGAGCAGTGACCACCCTGAGAAACGGCTTGGTGTCACCAAGGATGACTTCGCAACAGTAGACTTTGTTCGAATGGCGGACGGGGAGCAGACATTTTTCGGTGACTATCAGAAACTGGAGAGTTTCAAGAACGATCCAACGATTTTCGAGGCAGTAGAACAACTCCATCAGGAATTAGAGGTTATGTCCCAAGACCAGGGCATGACCATGTAGGAGGTGCAAAATGAAAGTACAAAAGGAATGGCTGGATTTTCTCCGGGAGCAATATCCCAAGGGGTCTCGTATTCGATTGACGGAAATGAAAGATGATCCCTACGCACTGTCCCCTGGCAGCATGGGAACGCTAAAATTTATCGATGATATGGGGCAATTTCATGTGGACTGGGACAACGGTAGTGGACTCGCCCTCATCATCGGTGAGGACCGGTTTCAGGTCCAGCTTCCAGAGCCCCAGACGCTGAAGTTCTACATGCCTATCACCGCTCAACTTTACGGTCGTGACAGCTGGGGCGATTTGGAGGAGTACGGCAACGATTTGAATGGTCGTGATCTGCGAGACTATCAGTCGTGTATTCACGAGGCGCTTCTGGAAAACCAGGCGCCGGAAGAAAAAGGCCGCGGCCTTATGCGCTGGTATGATAAACAGGACGGGGTGAATGAGAAAGTTCAATCCATCGTGTTTGACGCAGAAAGCCGCAATGGTCAGCTGTGGTGCGTGGCGGAATGCAAGGTAGTGGGCGAACTTCTGCCGGAGGAAAAAGAGGCCCTGGCGGATTACATTTCAGGTCAAGCGTCGGACGGTTGGGGCGAGGGATTTGAGCAGCGAGCAATCGAATTGGATGAAGGTGAACTCTATGTAAGCCTCTGGAGCTCAAGCAACTGGAGTATCCAAACAGAAGAAGAAAAGTTCTCCCCTGATTCTCTCACCCGCCTGCCGGATCTTTGCTGGTCTGTGCTTCCCGGTGAAGGAACCCTTATCTGCATCAAAAAAGGGGAAAGCGGCTACTACCCCAGCGACTGGAGTACAGGAGACAGGGCCCAGAATCGCTACCTGGCGGACTATAACAACCAGCGTCGGGGCATTACCCCGGCTCAGGAACAGGCGATGCTCACTGGCAGCATGTACGGTTGGGATGTACCTGGTGCGGATCCCAAGTGGTATGAAGGACATCAGGACCAGGAGATGGGAGGAATGACGTTTGGATAAAGGATTCACCGTATATGTAAGTTCTTTGGAAATGGACAGTGCAGATCACCGGTCGGTAGAACTGCCTATGGAACAGGAAAAACTGGATGCACTCCAACTGGAACTGAACACCGGCTCCCCCCTCTATACCGAAGTATCGGACTTCTGTGGGCGGGAATACCTTGAGGATCATGTGCCAGAGGATATGGATCTGACAGAGCTGAATCTGCTGGCTGAGAAACTGGCCTCCTTTGAGCGTGTCCAGGAAGCGGCTTTCGAGGGTCTTGTCCGCATGGATCTGGATAAAGGAATGACACAGCTGCCACTGTGTCGCCTGATCGACCTGGCCAACAGTGCGGATTGCTGTCATGTTGCTCCCGGAATTGGAAATGACGAGCAGCTGGGACACTTCTATGTGGATAATGACTTCCCGGTGATTCCGTCCGGCCTGCCGGAAGAGGTGTATGAAGTTCTGGACTATGCGGCCATTGGCCGAAAGGCCAGAATGGAGGAAGGCGGAGTCTTCACCTCCGAGGGCTATGTGGTGCAGCACACCGACCTGGATGTGAGTTACTCGCAGTCCCGTTGCGGCCCGCAGATGGAGGGGATGACTACATGAAACACCAATTCTCTCCCATTCTGGAGGGTATGGAGATGAGTAAATCGGAACATGATTGGCTGGAACAGCGGTTTGAACATATGACCGTGAAGGAAGCGCTGTTGTTCCGAGGCGCTATGCAGATTGAATCACCAAGGGACATTCAGACAACCATCCAAATTCTCCAGGGATTAGATTACTACCAGCTCCTCTATGGAGCAGAGGACGATGTGCTGCTGGGCCGATTCGTCATGGAGCATATTCACACCCCCACACACGCGGCACGGGGCTACCTTGACCCAGAGATTGTTGGGGCAGTCTATCGGGAGAACGGTTTGGGCAGTTTTGTTGAGAACCACTATGTAGAGCGGCGGAACCCCGATCGTCCCTTGCCGGAGGTAAATCCCAATGTGCCGCTGCCTACCACCGGGGAATATGCCATTCGCATTAAACTGGTCAGCCGAAACAATATGGAGGGTGTCTGGGTCGGATTCCCCGACACAGGCGAATACATGGATACCGCCCACCCGGATGAACTGCTTCTTGGGCTGGATGCCTTGCAAGCAGAAACGCTGGATCAGTGTATGGCGGTGGATGTGGATTGCGCGCTGCCTCAGATCACCGACATTCTCAATCAATATGACTCCGCAGGAGAATTAGTTCGCCACGCCATTGACTTCGGTTATGTTTGGGCGGAGCAGGGCCAGGGGGAACCCCACTGGTTGGAAAAATGGCAGTGTGTCATGGAATTGGAAGACTGTCACCGTCTGGATTTGGCATTGGATCTCGCTCAAAATCTCCATTGTTACGAATTTATTCCACGCGGAGTTGATCTTGCACAGTATGGTATGGACCTGGCCCGAAAGGAGGGTGTACTTGGCCAGGATTCGCTGCTCAATGAGTGCTTTGACTCGGTGGCCTACGCCCAGCATCACATGGCGAAATATGGCCTGTCCACAACAGACCATGGCTATGCAGCCAGGAATGGACAGGAGTTCATTTACGAGTACAGCCAGCCTGAGCAGGAACCGGAAATGACAATGTAATCATTTTGATGAGAAGAATGGGCCGTTTTTCCGAAAGGGACAAACGGCCTTTTCTTTTTATGCCCTTTTTCGGAAAAGCACCAACGAAAAAGGAGGCAACCATGAAAAAAGATCATCTGAAAAACTACCTAAAGGCAGTTTGCGTAGGGCGCACTCACAGAATGACCAGTCAGGAATTGGAGCATGAACTAGGGCTGAGTGGAACCCAGCTTCGCGAACTTGTCAACCAACTGCGGAAGGATCGCATCCCCATTGCCAGCGACCGCTACGGATATTTCTATGCCTCTACCGCAGGAGAGGTTTATGAAACAATTCGTTTCCTGCAGCGTATCGATGCCGGGCTTCAGGCCACAATCCGAGGATTGGAGGAATCCCTCCACGAGATTGGCACGAAGGGCGGTCATGCGAATGGCTAAGCCTATCTTCCCATGGATGGGCAATAAAGTGAAGCTACTGCCGTTTATCCAAAAGATGATCCCACCTAACGTAAAGCAGTATTTGGAGCCATTTGGAGGCAGCGGTGCTGTTGTCTTAGGCTTAAAGCCAAGTAAGAACCGGCTGGACATTTATAACGATCTAAACAATGACCTCTTCAATGTATTCTGCTGCATTAAAGAAAGGCCATTGGCATTTTGTAAGGAACTTGGCTTTTTACCCGTCCATGGCAGAATCCCATTCGCGTTCTACCGTGACCTCGTCGCGCACAAAGCGGATTTTTACAAGCACATCGAACAGGAAAAGGCTCTGTTACAGGAATTTTCCTGCTCCTCAGAGTTTGTTGCGGAGGAAATCGCCCAGATTCTTGAGGGCAGGGCCGAGCTGTTTGATGTGGAGCGGGCCAAGGCATTTCTTCTGATTTCCCACGGGAGCTTCAGCGGGACCATGACCTCTGTAGGTGTAAAAACCATTGACACGAAACCGATCCTAGAAGAACTTCCCAAGGTAATCAAGCGCATCTCCACAGTCTTCCTTGAAAATCAGGATGCATTTGAACTAATCAAAAAGCGGGATCGCAGTGACGGTGTCATATACGCAGATCCTCCCTACTTCCGTGCCGAGAGGAGTTATGAGGTGGACTTTCCGCTCGAAAACCATCTTCTGCTCAGAAACCTGTTTCGCGGTTGTAAAGGGTATGTGATCCTTTCATACAACAAGTGTGAACCGATCATGGATCTCTACAAGGATGATTTCTTTATCTTCTCTCTGATTCGAAACAATCCTCTGGCCCAGACGGAGGGTTCGACATACGGCGAGCTGCTCATCACGAACTTCGATCCCAGACCGTTCATGGATACCCAGATGGATCTGTTTGCCCCTTCCGATGATAGCAAGTGGGAACTTGTCCTGCTCAATGTTCCAACCCACATCTTGAAGACTTGACTGCATTTTAGGAGGTATTCCATTATGAAATTTATTTTGCACCGTGACCCCGAAAATCGGAGCCAGAAGATCCCCTATCCTGCCCTCCAGATCTCTCAGCTTGCTGATGCCGATGAGCTGACCATTCAAGCCGATGCTGGCAGTATTCTGGTCAGCCGGGATAACCTCACCGTTCGCCAGGCTCTTACGACGATCGGGCATCTCTATGAGGTGATCGACTCTCTGATGGACCAGCTGGTGGATGCCACCAATGAGATCAGCAGTGACTTGGATGACATCCATGACCCTCTGGACGAGGTAGATGATGATGTTCTGGACGATCTGCTGAGCAGTGGTGCCAACCCCGATGGCCTGCGGATGCTTCTGACGTTGGAGGAAGAGGATGACTGACGCCTACCTGTACCCCTATTCCGCAGAGGAGGCTCGCCGGAGGAACGAGTTGTCTCTCTGGCGGGCCAGCCATCATGCCAATATCGCCTGCAAGCAGGCTATCGAGGAAAGCATCCGCCAGAACTTCGATGGGATGCATCTGAACAATGACTGTCTTAAGTGCGTTTTGGAGGAGTTTGGCTATAAACGCACCGCGTGGGTCTTATCTAACACACTGCGTGAGAAAAACTGGGATGGCCGTTTCAGCCAGGTCAACAAAGCGTGGTCGGAAAGAACATCAGTTCCCACTGACCTGCATCACAACAATGATTTCGCTGTCAATAGCCACCCCGCCATTCTGGACGGATTTGTGGATCTGTTCCGCAGGGCCTATCAGGAATTGAACTTGTTCGGACCAGAGCATTGCCATCCGGACTCCTTCTCCTCTCTGGACTATGAGGGAAAGGTTCTGGTCCTGAGTCCGGATACCTTGCGGGAATCCTGCTGGTCTCAGGGAAACCAGCTCTGGTACGCCCATGACGGCTTTGGATGCCATCCTCATGCCATTGGACGCTCCATCCGCTGTACCTGCTTGGGCGATGGAGAGATGACCCGGTGGAACCGAACGGATTTCATCGGTGTATTGGACGAGCAGTACCTGCCCGACTGGGCGGCAGAAAAACTGGCCCAGCTGACTGGCCAGGAGCAGACCGCCCCCACCATGGGCGGCATGACGATGTAGGAGGCGAACCCAATGAATATTTCCTTTTATACCATCGATAATTTGGACTTGGGGTATGACCCCAGGGGGGTCACTGGCTATCGTCTGTCCAATTTCCTACGTTTGGACGACGCCCTGACCCACTATCAGGATCTGTCCCCAACTGGGCGGAAGGCGCTGGGCCTGACAGACGGAACCCATGTTCTGCCGCTGGTGGAGTGCTGCCGCTTATTCTCCACGGATCATGAAGGAGAAGATGTCCTTGCCTCTGATTTTCGGATGCTTCCCCTGTGGGCGGACTTGGCGGAAGCAGCGGAGGCAGAGCGTACCTGTATCACGGAACTACGGCTCCGCTATGTGATTCGGGGTCCTATCATTGTCCCTATCCCGCCCCAGACGGAACTTCCCAAGCAGTACCAGGATAAGTATCTGTGGCTGTCCCACGGGGGCGGCGATCTGTCGGCCATCCGCTGGGTCTATGCCGCAGGCAGAGGCTGGTGTCCTATTGCCATCATGGACGGGCTGGAGGACCTTCGCCCCCTGATCCTGAAATACCGGGCGGATGGGCTGACAGCCCAGGGTGCTTACCATGCATTGGAGATAGATCCCTGGGAATATGATCTGCTGCTAAGCCGGACAAAAGAACGGCTTGCAAGAAATAAGAAGGAGGAAAATTCCCATGAAAAAGTCGACCGCACCTGAACCTGGCCCCGTAAAGGAATCGCTCCCCACTCGGTTGGAGGTAAAGATCCACTCCCTCCGCACCGATGGCCCCGTTCTGGCACACGCCTCCGTCACTCTCAATGGCTGCTTCGCTGTTCGGGGACTGAGGGTGGTGGACAGCGAGAATGGGCCATTTGTCTCCATGCCGCGTTATAAGTCCGGCAATGAGTACCAGGACATCTGTTTTCCCTGCACTAAGGAGTTCCACCAGCAGTTCCATAAAGCGGTGCTGGACGCATACCAGCAGACACTTTCCCAGCTCCCCCAGCGGATGCAGGAAAGACCTGAACAGCCCAGTCCTTCCATGGACGGCATGATGATGTAAAGGAGCGCATGACAATGAAACGTACAATGACCCTCTGCGCCGCAGTGCTGTGCCTGACCTTGGCACTGTCTCCTGCGGCACTGGCCGCCGGAGACACCGCGGAGTCCCAGGCTTGTTACCCCACAGCAGTCTATCAGAGTGAGGATGGTACGGAACTGAAGAAGATCTATGATCTTTCACCGGAGGACGATCCCGCCGGCATCCCCCGGTCTGACTTTGAGCAGGACGGCTTCCACTACACGCTCACGGACCTGCTCAAGCAGGAATTGCCCGAGCACGAGGAGCGTCAGCACACGGAGACCGTCTCCCTGCCCAGCAAAAATAAGGATATGGGTTCCGTACTGGCTCTGCTGCCTCAGGAACGGGAGTTCATCACCGAGGACGGGATGATGGGCACACTGACCCTCCGGTTGGACACCGTGAAGGTGGAAGTAGCTGGTTATGGCAGCTCTACCAAGGAAATCCGGGCCACCCGCAGTTATCCCAATCTGGCGGGTCAGGACACCCAGTACATCCCCAAGAGCATCGAAGACAATGGCCACACACTGACCCTCCAGAATATCGACTGGCAAACGGACAACACTGCCAGCATGGACGGATATGCCATCGGGGACCGCTATACTGCTGTGGCCACCTACACCGGAAGCACCACCAGTAGTTATGTCAAGGGCTACACCGTGACCGCGGACTACTCCGGAACCGTCAGCCGCATCGCCCTGAATAAGACCCGCTATGTGGCCATCTTTGAGGGAACCCCCATTGCTCCAGCAGAGCCTGCCCCGGCCCCGGATGTCCTGGAGGGAGCCAAGCAGTTCAACTGGGCCGCTGTCCTGGTCCCCTTCGGCATCGTGGCTTTGGCCGGTGCTGGGATCGGTGCGGCAGTCTTTTATCGCCGCAGAAGTGAGGCGGAGGAAACAGGAGGTGACGATCAGTGAAAAAGACAATGATGGCCATTTTGACCTTGTGCCTGTCTACCACCCTTGCGCTTCCTGCCAGCGCATTGGACTATACGATTGACGCACCGGGTGACCCAGAGTACGGAACCCCCACCTCCATCGAGGTGGTGCATACGGCAGACGGCGGAGAAATCAAAAACGAGGATGTCAGCAAGAACGCTGCAATGATTCCCCCCGGCTTCGGTACACCCAGTGCGGATACCAGAGGGACTGGAACCTATCTGACGCCAAATCTGGCCCCCGCCGGTGCGCCGATTCCCGGTGCGGTCATCAACGGCAGCGGCTCTGCCGTGATCACACCGGGGACACAGATTCCCGATGACAGCAGACCTTCCGCATCCATCGGCTTTACCCAGGTGACAGATGACCTTTATTACAGCGGGGGATACCTGGGTACACTGAAGATTCCTGCCATTGACCTGAGTGTGAAGATCTACGAGGGGACCGGCAGCTCCACGCTGAAAAAGGGTGCAGGCCATTTTGAGGAGACATCCATCTGGGAGGGCAATGTGGCGCTGGCCGCCCACAACCGGGGCGTCAACAACCATTTTGGAAAGATCCATACACTAGAGGTAGGCGATACGATCCATCTGACCACACGGCTGGGGACCCGGACCTACAAGGTGACTTCGGTCTCTAAGGTCAGTGAGAATGACCGCAGCGGCTTGGAGGCCTCGGTGGGAAACAAGATTACCCTCTATACCTGTGTCCGGGACCAGCGTGAGAACCGCTGGTGTGTTCAGGCAGTTGAAGCCTGAGCAACTTGTCCATTTCGCTTCATTTTGAAAGCAGTTTTCTCCATAATCAATCCGCCTTTTCTCTCGACTTCCGACCTGCTTTCCGCTATCGTATAATTTGTAAAAGCCCCATTCATTCTAAAAAAGCAGGGAGGAAATGTCATGAGCAGAAAGAAAAACGCGGCAATGGTCACAGCTGGTATTCTCATCGGCATGACTATGGCATGTCCTGCGGCATATGCGGCAGTCGAATATCTCAAAGCTTACCCCAGTGCTAACCAGTTCTATCTGGACGGAGGGTCCATCCAGATGGAGGCCTACACCATCAATGGGAACAACTATGTGAAGCTACGTGACATTGGTGAGGCGGTCGGCTTCAATGTCTACTGGGACAATGAAAATCACTGCGTCCAGATGGAGAGTGACAAGCCCTATACCGGCCAGCCATCGCTGTCCACTGATGATTTGGATGCCGTGCGCTCCGAAATGGTTGAGCGGATCAATAACATTCGGATGCAGAATGGCGTTCAGTTCCTCCGCATTGATGATCGGCTCATGGCAGCAGCTCAGGAGTGCGCGGACAGCCACTACACCTGGCATCACAACCGGGAGGAGTGCGAGACGGTGGCAGAGCATGGCTATCCCAATGGGTTCGGCTCCAATCTCACCGTATTCACCGGATGCGAGGTGGAACATGTAGCCGCGCAAGCCGTGGGAAACTGGGAGAACTCACCGGGCCACCTGAAGACCATGGTCGCCTCGGATGCCGACAGCATAGGAGTCGGGGTCGCACGTGACAACGGCGTCACCTACTGCTATATGTTCGTTGGCAAGCCGGGAACAGTCAATCCGTACGCATCATGACAACTTACACGGAAAGCCTACCTGCACCCGCAGGTAGGTTTTTTGATACAAGGGGGTGTTAGGAATAGCCATCAAACTGCATAGCGCGTAAAAATCCATCACGAATACGGAAAGCAACAGGCCGTTGGGATCAGGTCCCCACAGCCTGTTTGCTTCCTGTTGGGAAATGTGATCCTGTCGGCCTTTCTTTCCACGGAAAGAAAGGAATCTTATATGAAAACGGTTCATTTCCCGCATACCCGTATCATTGCTGCGCTTTTGGTGCTGGTCTGTCTGCTTGGGCTGTTTCCCGCAGCCGCGTTTGCTGCAGAGCCCACACCAAATACGATCAAGCTGACCAACTGCACCTACAACGGAACCCGCTATGAGTCTCCGGCACTGGGCGTTTGTTATATGCACCAGATGCGCTATGACTTCGGCGGGACCAACGTCATGGGCTTCTGCTCCGAAAAGGGCAAGGGCATGGGTTGGTCTCTGGAAGGGCATCAGTGGGACAAGCCTCAGCCAATCTCTGACCCGACTGTACAGAATATGATGGCATACTTCTATTGCCACACCTCCGGCGTATTCACTGATGAGGCGATCTCCCTCGGTGTTGCTGAGACCTGGGGGCCAGACTACATCTGGGTTATGAACGCCTGGGTGCAGGCAATCGTCTGGCGTTACAAGGCAGGTCTCCTCACGGACCCTGTGGAAGCCTGTGCAGAAGAATTGATGTATGTCTTCAATAATATGAACGGCACTCATTATAGCGACATCGACGACGAATTGGACGGCTGGTCCTTCCGTGACCGGGCGGACTACATCCTGACCCTTGGAGAGCAGGGCGTTTGGGGCGACTGTGATGTCTATGAGTACCACTATGCAGGTCCAGGCTCCTCCTATCATCCTTCCAATGATGTCCAGGCGGTCTTTGTTGGCCGGCTCACCGTCACCAGAGAACAGTATGAATTGACCATCAAGAAGGTAGACGCCACCAACCCTAATAAGGGGTTGTCCGGCGCAAAATTCCTGGTCCAGTCCAGCAACGGCTCTTTCTCCAAAGAGGTGCTCACCGGCAGAGATGGGTCTGTGAAGGTAGGCCCTCTTGAGGCAGGCACCTATTCCATCACAGAACTGGAGGCCCCGGAGGGCTACGAGATTGACAACGCCGGGCCTCAATATGTGGTGCTGCCCCGAGATAACGGCACCGAGGTGGTCGTAACCTTCACAGACACTCCTATCGTAACCACAGAGGGCAGCATCCGCAAGGTGGACGCGGACGATCCCTCAAAGGGCCTTGCCGGCGCGGTGATCAAGATTGAAGGCGTCGACAACAGCTTCGTGGGTACCTACACCACAGGACTGAGCGGCTACCTGACCGACGTACCCTGGGACACGATGCCCATCGGCTCTTATGTGGCAACTGAGGTCACTCCTCCCACCGGGTACACCACCAGTTCTGACCCTAGCAAGGTTCGGCAGGAATTCCATTGGGATGGCAAGACGGATGTCTCTCTGGTCTTTGAGAATGACGCCAAGGTCAAACTGGAGCTGCTGAAGCTTGATGAGTCCAATCAACCTCTCCCCGGTGCGGTATTCAACATTGTCAAGGACGGACAGATCATCTCAACGGAAGAAACGGGCAGTGATGGTATCATCACCGTTCCCAACGTGACCGAGGGTATGTACGCCTTCGTTGAGGTTTCCGTCCCGGAACCCTACGCTGTCCTGACGGAGCCGGTCATTGCCCATGTGGATCAGACTACGGTGAACGGAGGCGGTACCGTCCGAGTGACCGCTGTTGATAAGCGACTGCCTGACCTCACCATCTTCAAGCGGGATGAGCAGACCGGCGATGGTATCCCTGGCACTCATTTTGAGATCAAGGGGATCCAGCACGGCTACCATCAGGATGTAGTCACCGGTCCCGACGGTAAGGCCACCCTGAACGGCATTCCTGTAGACAGCTACACCGTGACCGAGATATCTGTCCCTGACCCCTATGTGGTCAGCAGCACCCCCACTCAAACCATCTACCTCGGCCCCGGCGACAGCAGAGAATTGGTATTCGACAATCTGCAGCAGCCGGAGCTGACCATCGCCAAGGTGGATGCGGATGATCCTGCGGTCAAAATTCCGGATACCGTGTTCCGTATCATCGGCATCGACAACGACTACCGAAGCGATGTAACCACTGGCAAGGATGGCACGGTCAAGCTTCAGATTACCCCCGGCAGCTACAAAATCGTGGAAATGGCGGTCCCTGCCCCATATTATCTGCCGGACAAGGATGCCGACCGAGAGCAGACCGTTTCCCTCAATGCAGGGGAAGAAAAGACGCTGACCTTCAAAAATCGGAAAGCCCCTCAGCTGACCATCTACAAGGAAGACAGTGTCGCCGGCGCTCCCGTGGAGGGTGCGCTTTTCCATGTGACATATACCAGCAATGGTGAGGCGGCGGAGGCTCCTGAAACCATTGACTTCGGTGAGATCCTGACGGATGCCAAGGGCGAGATCAAGCTCCACGAGCAGGGCAAGCGGCTCTATCCCGGAGAATATACCATCACCGAGGTACGGCCCGCCCCTGGATTCCAGATGAAAGAACCCACCACCCAGAAGATCATCCTCCATGGCAGCGAGAGCAAGACGGTAACCTTCCAGAATGAACCCCTCAACGCCATCATTGTCGAGAAGTACGACAGTGTGACCCATGAAGCTTTGCCCGGCTGTACCTTCCAGCTGCGCTACCTTGGCGGGACCTCCGGCACTGGCGGCACCGTCATCGGCCAGAAGGTCACCGGGAAAACCGGTACCGCCATCTGGACTGGGCTCAAGAGTGGAACTTACATTCTGGAGGAGGTGGACCCAGCAGACGGGTACTCCATCATCCAGTCCTCCGAAACTGTCTTCCTGGCAGACAGCGGTGAGCAAAGCGTCCTTACCGTCCGATTTGAGAATATGCCGGATGGGATGCTGCTTATCCGCAAGGTCTGCGATGTCAATCCCAGCATCACACTCCAGGATGCGGAGTTCAAGATTGCCTACGCGGATGGCACCCTGATTGGAGATTCCAACGGCATCTTCCGAACCGATGAAAACGGCGAGATCCGAATTTCCGGTCTGAAACCCGGCAAGAGCGTGGTAGTAACGGAAACTCGCGCTCCGGACGGATTTATTCTGGATACGCAGAGCCAGACAGTTCAAATCAAAGAGGGGCGCACGGTCAGCCTGACGTTTAAGAATACCCCCAAGGGCGCCCTAATCATCCAGAAGCGGGACAGCGAAACCAACAAGCCCCTGCCCGGTGCTGAGTTCCGGGTGACCACTGCTGCCGGGTGCGAAGTCGGGCTGAATGGCGTCATCGGTGACAGCACCCTCACCCAGAATGGCATCTTTACCACAGACAGCAGCGGTGAGATCCGGATTACAAACCTGATCCCCGGCGCTTATGTAATTACGGAAATCAAGGCCCCGGAAGGGTATGTGATGGATCAGCCCTCTACCAATGTGGTCATCGGACCCAAGGGCGATACGCAGACCGTAGTCATCAAAAACTCCCAGGCCGGAACCCTGATTATTGACAAGCGGGACTCTCTCACCGGGAAGCCCCTGGCCGGCGTCACCTTCAAGGTCACCACCGCCAGCGGTGAGTATGTGCCGGACAAAAATGGCCACATCTCCAGCAACGGCCTGTATGTAACTGATAAGGAGGGCAAGATTCAAATCGACGGTGTGGTAGGAACGCTGGTAGTGACGGAAATCAAGACCATTCCCGGCTACACCATCGATCCTGCCACCCAGACCCAGACTGTGGTGGTCCACCCCAATGATACTCAGACCCTCCATTTCACTAATACCCCCAGCACCACTCTGGTCATTGAGAAATACATCGAGGGTACCACGACCCCCATCAAGGGTGTGACTTTCCTGGTGACCGACTCCAGCGGCGCTGTGGTGGGTAAGAGCAACGGCGAGTTCATCACCGATGAGGCAGGACGCATCGTCATCACAGATCTTGTTCCCGGCACCACTGTGACCGCCAGAGAGACCAAGACACCGGATGGATTCGTTTTGGATACCACTCCCAAGTCCATCCAGATCAAGGAAGGCGAGGTTCAAACACTTCGCTTCTATAACCAGAAGCAGGGCGGCCTGGTCATTGTGAAGAAGGATAGCGTGACCGGCAAACTGCTTCCCGGCGTGGAATTTCAGCTGACCTATGCCGACGGTAGCTTCGTGGATGCCGACCACGGCCACCTGTCCAGCAAGGGCCTTTATACCACCGATCAGAACGGTGAGATCCGGATCACCGGGATTACCGGAACCATTGTGGCCAAGGAGGTAAAGACCATCCCCGGCTATACCATCGATCCTGCCACCCAGACCCAGACGGTTGTGGTTAATCCTGCGGATATGCAGACCCTGACCTTCTATAATGACCCCATCGGCGGTGTGGAAATCATCAAGGTCAATGAAGCAGACCGCGACCAGCGGCTTCCCAACGCCACATTTGAAATCCGCAAGCTGGATGACGAGCTGGTGGATACTGTGACAACGGACAAGACCGGCAAAGTTACAGTCACCTTGGAGGATGGCAGCTACTATGCTGTAGAAATCCAGGCACCGGATGGATTCCGCCTGGACAGCACACCCCACTACTTTGAGGTAGAGGATGGCAAGGCACAGCCTGTGGTGGTGACCAATCGAGCGGTCTCCGGAATCCTACTCCACAAGACCAACAGCATCACCGGAGATGGAATCTACGGAGTGACCTTCCTGCTCTATGACAGCACCAACACTCCCATTGACCAGCAGACCACCGATGACAGGGGCTATGCCCGATTCGAGGATCTGGAACCCGGGCGCTACTATTTGCGGGAGCTGGAGAATGAGGGCTATGTACCCGACACACAGAAGAAAACCATCTATGTGAAGTCCGGCGAGACCACCGAGGTGGAGTGGGAGAACACCCCCATCACCGGACAGATCCAAATTACCAAGACCAGTGCCGACTACAACAGCATGAACGGCTGGCCCGCCGGCACACCCATTCCCGACACGGTGTTTGAAATCTACCACTACCGCACCGGAAATCTGGTGGATACCATTCGGACAGACAAGAATGGACGGGCGGTCTCCAAACCCTTGCCCCTGGGGCGGTACAAGATCGTAGAGTCCAAGTCTGCGGAGTTCTACGGCCTGGACAAGACGCCCATTGAGGTGGAGATCGAGCATGAGGGTCAGATTGTCAAGGCGGCTATGACAAACAAGAGCCTATATACCAATGTAAGCATCAAAAAGACCGGCTATGTGGAGGTCATGCCCGGTCAGCAGATTCGCTATGACCTCAGCAGCATCGCAAATAACTCCACCACCAGCCTCACATCCTTCTATTGGAGGGACACGTTACCTACCCAGGCGGTGCGGCTGGAACGGATCGTAACTGGAACCTATAACGTTCCCGGCAATTACAAGATCGTGTACCGGACCAATCTCAGCGGAGAGAACTGGTATGTTCTGGCGGACAACCTCTCCACTCAGCAGAACTATGTGCTGGACGCCTCGCCCGCCGCGCTGGGTCTTGCCTCCAACGAGTGCGTGACGCAGTTCATGGTGTCCTTCGGCATCGTCCCCGGAAACTTCCGGCAGGTGGAGGCGCCGCAGGTATACTGCAAGGTAGTCTCCTGGATCACCGGAGGAAGCCAGTTTACCAATCAGGCCGATGTGGGCGGTGTTTATGACGGTCAGTGGATCATGGCCACCAGTCGGTGGGTAACCAAAGTCTACAAGCCCTCCAAGCCCTTGCCTCGCACCGGCTATTAAAGCCCCAGTCATCCCAGAGAGGACCGTCCTGACCGGGACGGTCCTCCTATTTTTATGGAGGTGTCATTGATGAATCGTATCAAAAATTGGGTGAGATATCTGCTGCCCACTCTCGTTTTGGCGATGACCTGTGCGGTTCCCGCCTTTGCCGCCGGCGGCGATGTGGCCGGAGCAGTAGAGCAGACCTGGACAGATGCCGCCAGTCAAATCAAGACGGTAGTGGACAGCGTGGTGTTTCCCGCATTGAGCATGATCTTAGCAATCGCGTTTTTTGTCAAACTGGCGATGTGCTACTTCGACTATCGCAAGCACGGACAGTTTGAGTGGACTGGCCCTGCCATCCTGTTTGTCTGCCTGATCTTCGTTCTGCTGGCCCCCAACTATATCTGGGGTATTGTGGGGATCTAAGACATGGGTATCAATACTTTCGAGCAGGAACTGCGGAAGATTGTCAGCCCCAGCTACCCAGATGCCACCTATGTTGGGAGGGCCTGCTATGTGCGGCTAAGTGAGATGAATCGGGCCAAGATCCAATTTATCTCCACCCATATCGCCAGCCAGTATGACGCCCTTCGCCTGACCATCCTGAATCGGGATGAGGGAGCCGTGGATAACCTTCTACTGCAGTTTTCAGATCTGTTCGGGAAAAGGCATACCAGTAATCCTAATTTCAGAAATGGGATCATTCCCCACCTCTGGGATGACTACGGAAAAATCGCTTGGTATGTCTATCAGCCCAGCAGCCGTGATTATCAGGAACTGTCTGACGCAGTGGGAAGTTATTTGGATGTTTTTCAGGAGCAGTCCCAGACAGAAGGACCGCAGTGGGAGCAGACGATGTAAGAAAAATATCTGGGGCCGTGTCGGCTGCGCGGCCCCCTCCACCCAGCTGGCACGGCTCCGTGACAGCGAGGTGAATCTCTATTTTTATTTGGGATTTTGTAGCCGCCACCGTCATGGACAACCTGATCGACTGGTTCTATGGTCAGGTGGTCGGCTTTCTTGGAAACTTTTTCGCGGCTATGGGCAACATGGGGGTCGAGCTTTTTGAACTGGAATGGGTGCAGGCAGTTGTATTGTTTTTTTCTCAATTGGGCTGGGCCATGTACGGCGTCAGTCTTGTGGTCTGCGCCTTTGAGTTTGGCATCGAGTATTCCACAGGCCGTGCTAATCTCAAGCATACGGCACTCAACGCTATCAAAGGATTTTTGGCCGCAAGCCTGTTCTCGGTTTTGCCGGTCCGCCTCTATGCGCTGGCCATATCCCTTCAGGGGACTTTCAGCGCGGGGCTGACTGGCTACGGAACTAGCATCGGAGATGTGGGTCAGCAGATTATCACCGACCTCAGCAGTGTAGAGAGCATCGCGGATATGTCTGAAGTGACACTGGATTTCGGCTTTGGTGTGATTACCAGTCCCATCATGCTGCTTTTTTGTATCATCCTTATGGCCTACGCAGTAATCAAAGTCTTTTTTGCAAATCTGAAGCGGGGCGGCATCCTGCTCATCCAGATTGCCGTTGGCAGCCTATATATGTTTAGCATTCCCCGAGGGTACGTGGACGGTTTCGTACAGTGGATCAAGCAAGTCATCGGTCTGTGCCTGACCGCATTTCTGCAAGCCATTATTCTGGTGGCGGGCCTGATGGTCTTCCGGGACCATGCTCTTTTGGGGCTGGGCCTTATGCTCTCCTCAGGAGAGGTCCCCAGAATTGCCGGGACCTTCGGATTGGACACCACTACCCATGCCAATATTATGAGTGCGGTCTATACCGCTCAGGCTGCGGTACATACCACCCAGACGATTGCGGCGGTGGTGACAAAATGAGTGCTATGACCATGGGCAGCCTGTTTGACGGCATCGGAGAGTATCACGGAAAACCTGCTTGCTCAAGAACATGGGCATCAAGCTCTGGTGTATGAAAACCACGGCATCGACGCCAGATATACCGGGCCGCACATTATCGCTCCGACTTTCTCTGCCCGTGCGGGAACCGGAGGCAACAACCTGCCGTTGGTGGAACAGGAATCTTAACCGGATCATAGGCCGCCGCAGGTCATCCCTGCGGCGTTTTTATTTAGGAGGTGTTCCTCATTTATATCTACCCTGAAGATTTGAAAGCAAGGGCAATGCTCTGGCTCTGGACCCTGCGGGATGTGGCAATCATCGGCGTCGGCTTTTTATTTTCTGCTCTGGCATTGGTACAGAGCGGAACTATGTTACCCATGGTGGTGACGGTGCTTTATGCCTTTCTCAGCATCCGTGTGGAGTCGGCCAGCATTCTGGATTTTTTGCGCTATGCCTTTGCATTTTTGCTGTGGAAACAGCAGTACTACGAATGGAGGCCCAGAATTGAATAAACAGAAGAAAGAACTGCGGCAGCGGCAGTCTACCCGTCAGCTCATGGGGATCAGCCAACTCACACAGCATGGTATCCGTACATCTGAGGGGGAGTTGGTCTTCTATCTGATCAAGCCGGATAATCTGTCCGTGCTTTCGGAGGATGGTGTCCGGGGCCGGGTAATGGCATTGACACGGCTGCTCTGTACGATGCCGCAGATTCAGATGCTTGCCTTAGACTCTCGAGAATCCTTCCGCCGCAACAAGGACTGGTACCGTCTGCGTCTGGAGCAGGAAGAATTGCCTGCCATACGGGAACTGCTGCGGCAAGACAGTATCCATCTGGACAATATCCAGGCCGGGACCGCTTCCGCTCGGGAGTTTGCCATCGTGATCTGTCCGGAACGCAGCGGTGGTGAGACGGATGAGAACTATCTGCGCCAGACCGAGAAGCGCATCCGGGATCTTGGTTTTCAGGTCCGGTTGGCATATTCCCAGGACATCAAACGACTCCTGGCTGTGTACTACCAGCAGGATGTTACTACGGATCACTTTGATGACTTTGATGGAGAGAGGTGGGTGAAGGACCATGGCTAAGAAAAAGCAGAAGAAAAAGAAGCGAACGGTGCAAGCAAACGTCACGGAGCTCCAGCCTAAAGATTTTCTGGATCTCATTGCACCCTCCGCCGTTCGCTTCAATACGGATTATACGGTATGCGGCGATCTCTACCGATGCACGATGGCACTGCGAAGTTACCCCTCTACCACAGAGGAACTGGCGCTGCTTCGAAACCTTGGAGAAAAGAGTGGTGTGACCCTGCGCATCTATACCCGGAAAGTAACCTCTGCAGAGGAGGAAAAAATCCTCCACAATGCCGAGAACAAGAACCGGATGGACCGAGGCAGTACCAACCGGATGAAGCAGGCGGTCACAGCGGAAGCCAACCTCCAGGATGTGGCCGCCCTCATTGCATCCATGAGAAAAAATAGTGAGCCACTGATCCACTGTGCAGTCTTTATCGAACTGACCGCCAAAGACCCGGACAGTCTGCGGGCACTGCGGGATGAGGTTTCCGCAGAGTTGGTGCGGAGCAAGTTGGGAGCAGACCGGCTCTTCCTGCGGCAGCGGGATGGCTTTCTCGCCGTCAACCCTGCCGGGCGCAATGTGTTCGCCACCCAATTCGAGCGTGTACTGCCTGCAGGATCGGTGGCAAATCTCTTCCCCTTCAACTACTCCGGCAAGACAGATCCCAAAGGTTTCTATATTGGCCGGGACCGTTACGGCTCCAATGTTATTGTGGATCTGGACCGCAGAGCCGAGGATAAAACTACGGCCAGCGTCCTTATTCTGGGCAACTCCGGTCAAGGGAAAAGCTACCTCTTGAAGCTGCTGCTGTGCAACATTCTGGAGAGCGGGAAGTCTGTCCTCTGTCTGGACCCGGAGCATGAACTCATAGAACTCTGCGGCCAACTGGGTGGATGCTTTATCGACCTGATGAGCGGACAGTACAGGATCAATCCACTACAGCCCAAACTGTGGAGTGAGGATGACGAGGAGGATCCGGAAGCACCGGCTGCCTTCCGGCAGCACACCCGGCTCAGCCAGCACATCTCCTTCCTGAAGGATTTTTTCCGCAGCTACAAAGACTTTGCAGACCGGCACATCGACACCATTGAGCTGATGCTGGAGCGCCTGTATGCCAAGTGGGGCATCGATGACAACACCGATGTGCAGTTTATACAGTCAGAGGACTTCCCGACCCTCTCCGACCTCTATGACCAGATTGAGGAAGTCTATCAGTCCTATAACAGTGAAGAAGACCCGCTATACACCCGTGATCTGCTGCGGGAGATCCTGCTGGGACTCCACTCCATGTGCCGCGGTGCGGAGAGTAAATTTTTCAACGGACCCACCAACATCACCACTTCCCGTTTCCTGGTCTTCGGTGTCAAAGGTCTGCTGCAGGCCAACAGCGGTGTAAAAAACGCCATGCTCTTCAATGTGCTTTCCTACCTCAGCGACCGTCTGCTCACCGAGGGCAACGCAGTAGCCACGCTGGATGAGCTGTACATCTGGCTGAGCAACCTCACTACCATCGAATATATTCGCAACACCCTCAAGCGGGTGCGAAAAAAAGAGTCCTCCATGATTCTAGCCTCTCAGAATCTGGAGGACTTTGATGTGCAGGGCATCCGGGAACTGACAAGACCCCTGTTCGCCATCCCAACACATCAGTTCCTGTTCAATGCAGGCAGTGTCAACGGGCGGTTCTACATGGACAACCTTCAACTGGAGCCGGCGGAATTTGAACTCATCCGGTACGCCCAGCGGGGTGTCTGCCTGTATAAGTGTGGAAACGAACGGTATCTGCTGGAGGTCCACGCACCGCCTCACAAGGAAGTACTGTTTGGAAAGGCTGGCGGGCGCTGATGGCTGTCCCTGCCGCCGCACTGGCTAAAGCCGCTGCCATGGCCCTCTCCAGTGAGAAGGGTCGGAAAACCATCGGCTGGGTGGTGGCTGCAATCCTCTCGCCCGCGATCCTTCTCGTAGCCTTTTTCTGTTCTCTGGGTTCGGGGGCTGCGGATCACAACCGCTCCGCTGTGGAGCTGTGCTTCTATGGCGGCACGATTCCTGCCGGCGGCCCTGCTGAGTACAGGGCCTGTATTGAGGAGATGCGAAATACCCTGACGCAGTTGGATACTGTAACCTCACAAGTCGGCAGTCTGGTAGAGGGAGAGAAAGATCTTGATGTAATTCGGATCAAAGCTATTTTCTATGCGCTGTACTTCGGCACGACAGATCCGGCCAGTCAGGATCTCCAGAGATTCACCGACTGCTTCGTCACCTATGAGGAGCGGATCAGGACAGTTACCTCAGAGAATGAGGATGGTACTACCACGGAAACCGAGGAGACCTATACCGTTGCTGTGCCGATCACAGACCTCATGCAGATCTATGAAAATATCGTCACTGTCACCGGGAACGAAGTGACACCAGAGCAGCAGGCCAATGCCGACAGCGTCTACAGTCTGCTCCGGTACGGCTACACCGGCAGTGGCAGCGGATTCGCTGGTTCCGATGTTCCCTTCATTGGCGCGGATGGGTTCTGCTCTCCCATCGGGGAGCACTGGAGAACTGTGGTCACGTCTGAGTTTGGAAACCGCATCGATCCAATCACCGGGCAGCAGCGCGGCCACACCGGCATTGATTTAGCTGTCCCCACAGGCACACCCATCCGCGCCGCCCTATCGGGGACGGTGACCGTGTCCAGTTATGACCAGGGCGGATACGGATACTATGTCATGATCGACCACGGCAATGGACTCACCACCCTGTACGGACACTGCTCTCAGCTGATGGTATCGGTGGGCCGTGCGGTTGAGGCCGGGACAGTGGTTGCCATGTCCGGCTCCACAGGACGCTCCACCGGCCCTCACCTTCATTTCGAGGTGCGTGTTAACGGCAGCCGGGTCAACCCCAGAAGTTATCTACCATGACTGAAAGGAGAAACAAATGGTGCAGAAGGTTGAGATCACACTCTCCTATGACGACGAGAGAGTGGAAGCGATGGAGTTCTATCTCAAGAAAGAGGACTCTACCGTACAGAAGAAAATGGAAGCAGCTCTGGGACAGCTCTATGAGACGCTGGTTCCGGAGGAAGTACGGGAGTACATCGACCGGAAGACTGTTCCGGCACGGCCAAAGCGGACACCCAAGCCCAGCCGTTCGACCCAGCCTGCGGCGGCTCCCGTGCCTGAATTTGGGAAGGAGGAGCCATGAGCAGCAGAGAGATATCGTTCTGGATCGACGAGCGGTGGTACGACGCACTGAGCAAGCAACTGCAAGGCGAAACGCTGGAAGAGCATCTGGAGGATGTGGTGGACGAGATGTGCAACCAACTCCCTCAGCGGGAGTATGAGCGGATCAGTCGAGAGATCTGGCAGGAGAACCAGCTCCGCAGGCAAGAGCAAGAGGCCAACCGACGCTTCGCTGTCTTCCATGTGACGGAGTACGGTGAGGAGAACTATTTGCAGGTGGAAGAACCCTTGGAGTTTCTCCAGACCGCATCAAAACTGAGAGCCTACATCCGAAAGGCCCCGGAAGCACAACCGATAAAATTTACAGGACTGTTCTCTCGCGGCAGACAGATTACTCAGGAGCAGTTCCGTACCTACACCGCTGAGCGGATGGAGAACACTGGGAGAGTGACCGGGGCCTTCGACATCGATTTGGACAAGGGACTTATTGACGCGCTGAACATCATGGACGGCTGGCAATGCTTCCGGATCAAGGATGTGAGCACCGCTGTCTACTTCGCCTCCAAGCGCAGTGACGCTTCTATGGATGAACGGTGGCGGGTGTTCCTGGATCACCTGAGCGGTAAGCAGCTCACACAGGCAGAGCCAGTGTATCTCACCGGCATCCGAACACTCCAGGCAGGCGACATCTCCTTCGCCAACGAAATCGTCCAGAATGAAAACCTGTTGGAGTTCTACATGGAGGTGAACTTTGATGCGGACAAGGTCTTCGGTACAAATGTCTGCAGCACCGAGAATGATGACTGGCTGAACATCTACGCCAATTACGACATGGATGAACGATCTGTCTGTGATACGCTGGATGTCTATCTGGTGCTGGCCAACGGTGATGAGCAGGCGCTCAAGTACCGTCTCTCACCGGAGGAGCAGGCGCTCCTGCTCCCCAAGATGGAGGAGTACTGTCAGCAGCAGTGGGGCCAAAGCCTGGAGCAATGCTGTGCAGACTATCTGCCCGAACTGCGGCAGGGACAGGAGCTGCGTATGTGATACCGTGCTGTTCCGCCCGTGCAGCCCTGTGGCCCGTTGTGTGCCCACTTTCTGAGCTGGGTAACATCCTAGCACCGCTAAGTGGTATACGCCCTCCTGTGCGGGCGTGTACGCCAACACCAGCGACGCTTGGAGTCGTGCGCTTGGCGCGGTCGATTTTAGTGCTGGATAAAGGCAGGTGGTCGCTTTCGCGCCTCCTGCCTCTCACACCGCCCCGCAATGCGGGTCGGGGCCGATGGACAAGGTGGTCGGTTTGACGCTCTGCAGGCTGTGGCAGGTGGTCGGAAAATGAAATTATGGCGAAAAAACACCTTGATTTGGCCATTGCCAAGGTGGCTGTAATAGGTGGTTTTCAGATGAAAAGGAGGAAAACTCCCATGAAAAAGGCAAAACTGTTATTCGGAGATAATGAACCCCGTGAGGAGGTTAAAACCCGCATCCCTGTCTGGCTTTATCCTTCCACACTGGAGGTGATTGACCGTGCGACGGAAACCGCCAACTGCAAAAGCCGCAGCGAGTATCTGGAACGCGCAGCTCTGTTCTATGCCGGATATATTTCTGGACAGGACGCCACGGCATATCTCCCACCCGCACTCTCCAAGGTCATGCGGGGAATCGTGCGCGACACAGAGAACCGGATTTGCCGCATGCTGTTCAAGCTGGCGGTGGAACTGGATATGGTGATGAACCTGCTGGCGGCGGCTATGGATATTCCAGAAACACGGCTCCGTGAACTGCGGGTACGCTGCATTGAGAATGTGAAAAAGACCAACGGCAGCATCACCATGGAGGATGCAGTAGACTACCAGAATGGCGGCAAGTGATTTGGCGGTGATGTACCATGCCGCGGATCATATTCAAGTGTCCGTATCTTAAGGGAGGCGCGAAAAGCGCCTCCCATCTGAGCAACTATGTGCGATACATGGCGACCAGAGAAGGCGCGCAGCACCTCTCCCCAGATCTTGCACGGTGTCCTGTTACACTATCGCAGAAGCAGTTGGTAGAGCGGATCCTTCGGGATTTCCCGTTGAGCCGTGGGCTGTTTGAGTACGAGGACTACGTGGCAGCGCCCACCCAGGGCAATGCCAGCGATTTCATCGCCCGTGCGCTGGAGGACAACGCTGACCAGATCGCCAAACGGGAAAACTATGTGGACTACATCGCCAGCCGGCCACGAGCCCAGCGAAGAGGAAGCCATGCACTGTTTACTGACACAGATGATCCACTGATCCTGTCTCAGATTGCTGACGCAGTAGCACATCATCCCGGCAACATCTGGCTCCCAATCATCTCCCTGCGCAGAGAGGATGCCGCACGGTTGGGCTATGACGACGCAGCACAGTGGCGGGAATTGCTCACTGGGTTTGCGCCTGAGATGGCAGAAGCCATGAAGATCCCCGTAGAACAGTTCCGTTGGTACGCCGCCTTTCACGATGAAGCCCACCACCCTCATCTGCACATGGTCTGCTTCAGTGCAGATGGAAAGTCCGGCTATCTCACCGCAGAGGGCATCGAGAATATCAAGGCAGGTTTAGCAAAGGAGATTTTCCGACAGGAACTCCACGAGCTATATGGCCAGCAGACGATGCGCAGGAATGAACTCACCGAGGACGCTCGAGAACTCCTGCAGAAGATCACGGATCAAATGCAAAACGGCACTCTAGAGAATTCCAGGATCGAGCAGCTCATGGTATACCTGTCCGGTCAACTAAAGGTCTCCAAGGGCAAGAAGCAGTACGGATATTTGAAGGCACCGCTGAAGTCTGTGGTGGATGAGATCGTGGACGAGCTGCAAAAGGATGCGCGGATCTCCCAGGCTTACGCACTGTGGTATGATCTCCGGAATGAGGTTCTCAGGACCTATCGGAAAGACCTGCCGAAGCACCTCCCGCTGTCCAGACAAAAGGAATTCCGTCAGATTCATAACCTTTTAATCCAAGAGGCAGTACGGTTAGGCGAGATTGGCACTGTGTTTCCGCTGCTAGAAGCTGACGAGCCAGTGATCTCCTCCACGGAATGGCAGACACTCACTGCGGACGATACACCTCCTGAGCAAGTCCAAATTCTCTTAGAGCAGTTGACACATGCGGCAGAAGAAGGCCAAGCCACGGCACAGTATACGCTGGGGCGACTCTACCGAGACGGTGGCCCCGTGGAGAAAAATCGTCTCCGCTCGGTAATCTGGTTGACTCAGGCGGCGAAACAGGGGGACTGTCGCGCCATGTATGCCCTTGGCAAACTCTATCTGGAGGTAGATGATCTCCCAACCTCGATGCGCTGGTTTCAGCAGGCCGCTGAGTTGGGAGATACTCTGGCCCAGTACCGTCTAGGCAAACTTCTGCTGGAGAGCGGAGATGCCGACTGTGGTACAGAGGCGGTCCGCTGGCTCACCGACGCTGCTGAGGGTGGAAATCAATATGCCCAGTACGCATTAGGGAAACTATACCTGCTGGGAGAGCAGGTGTCGCCGGATTATGATACCGCTGTTCGTTGGCTGAAGCAGTCCGCAGTGCAAGGAAATGAGGCTGCCCACGCAACCCTGGAACGGATGAAACACCTCCGTGGCCCCTCTGTGCTGTCGGTGGCTACACGCCTCCTGCACCACATGAGCAGGATATTCCAGGAGCAGTCGACCAGAGGACCCATTGCCTCTATCCAGTTCACAGACAGTAAGCTGCGCCAGCGCATCCGGGAGAAGAAAATCGCCATGGGCCACAAGCCGGATGACCACGAAAATCAGGAGATACGTATGAGTTGATAAAATCAGAAATGAGGTGAACGATCATGCCCTACATCCACTTTACCGAGGAGCAAAAACGGCTTGCCGCCTCTGTGGACTTGGTGGAATTCTTGCGGCATCGTGGAGAGAAGCTGCTGCCATCCGGTCATGAAAAGCGGCTGGACAGCGACCACAGCATCACTGTCCGGGGGAATGAGTGGTACGACCACGAGGCGGAAAAAGGCGGAGGCCCGATTTCCTTCGCGCAGACATTTTACCACCTCAGCTATCCGGATGCCGTCACGCTTCTGCTGGATGGACTGTCGGCAGGAGCTTGCTCACCAGCAGGAAAGCGGCCTGAGGTGGAAAAGAAGCAGTTCGAGTTGCCGCCTGCCAACTACACCATGCGCCGGGTCTATGCCTATCTGCTCAAAAAACGACGCATCCAGCGGGAGGTGCTGAACGCATTCGTCCATGTGGGACTGATCTACGAAGACGAAAAATACCACAACGCCGTGTTCGTCGGGAAGGATGAACACGGCGTTGCCCGTCATGCCCACAAGCGAAGCACCCATGACACAGGCAAGACCTTCCGCATCAATGTGGAGGGCAGTGACCCGCGGTGCAGCTTCCATTGGACTGGTGTCAGTGACCGGCTCTATGTGTTTGAAGGGCCTATCGATTTGCTCTCCTATATCACACTCTACCCAGAGGACTGGCAGCAGCACAGCTACGTGGCCTGCTGCGGAACCTCCAGCCTGCCTGTGCTCTGGATGCTGGAACACAATCCCGGCCTTCGGGATGTGTCTCTCTGCCTGGACAATGATAAAGCAGGCCATACCGCCAGTCTTCGCCTGGCCGAGCAGATTGCAGAGCAGTTTGAGATTGCCTCAAGCCGCCTGATACCAGAGAACAAGGACTGGAATGATGACTTGACCAAACTGGCCGAACAGGATCATGCTGTACAGATGGTCCAGCAAATGGGGTGAGGCCATGACGATAGAATCGATCATTCCCCTTTTGATCATGGGCGGCGCTTTTTTGCTGATTGCCATTGTTTCTCACACAACCGGCCAGGGAAATCTGGACCACATCAAATCCAAGACCGTGGGAGATGGTCAGCACGGCACTGCTCGATGGGCCTCCAAAAAGGAAATCCAGCAGACCTTCAAGCACATCCCGTTTCGTCCCGAGGTGTGGCGTAAAGGAAAGGATCTTCCTACCGATCAAGGATTGGTGCTTGGATGTGTGAGCGGACCATCCGTCGGTTCACTAAGGACCAAGATATTCAAGCAGAAAACGAATGACTCTAAGCACCCTGCCATTCAAGCGCTGGTGGATACCGACGATATCCACTGCCTGATGATCGGCGCATCCGGCATCGGTAAGACAGCCTTCTTTCTCTATCCCAATCTGGAGTACGCCTGTGCCTGCGGGATGAGTTTTCTGGCGCTGGATACCAAGGGAGATCTGGCGCGAAACTACGGAACCATCGCCGCTCGGTGCTACGGCTATCAGGTGGCGGTCATAGACCTGCGGAATCCCACTCGATCAGACGGATACAATCTGCTGACTCTCATCAATCACTACATGGATATCTGCCGGGAGAATTCTGAAAACATTGCCGCCCGCGCCAAGGCGGAGAAGTATGCCAAGATCCTCGCTAAGACCATCGTCAATCCGGATGGAGATGCCTCTCAGTACGGACAGAACGCCTTCTTCTATGACGCCGCTGAGGGCCTGCTCACCGCTGTGGTTCTGCTTCTGGCGGAGTACCTGCCCCCTGACAAGGAAACCGAGACAGAGCGGCGGCACATCGTCAGCGTGTTTAAGCTAGTGCAGGACCTCCTGGCACCCAGTAAATCCCCAAAAGGGAAAAACGGTTTCCAAATGCTGATGAACAAGCTGCCCGACACCCACAAAGCCAGATGGTTTGCTGGGGCGGCTTTGAACAGTGCGGATCAGGCGATGATGTCTGTCATGTCCACGGTCCTATCCCGGCTCAACGCTTTTTTGGATTCGGAGCTGGAGCAGGTTCTCTGCTTTGACAGTGCCATCAACGCTGAGTCCTTCGCCAGTAGAAAGTCCGCCATTTTTCTCATTCTCCCTGAAGAGGATCCCAGCAAGAATTTTATGGCGGGCCTTATGATCCAGACCCTCAGCCGGGAATTGTTTGCGGTTGCAGATGAAAATGGCGGTAAGCTGAAAAATCGTGTGGTACTGTTCTGCGACGAGCTGGGCACTATGCCTGCCTTTGACATCTTGCCCCTCTTTTCTGCCGGTCGGTCCCGAAAGTTGACGTTGGTACCAATCATCCAAAGCCTTGCTCAGCTGGAGAAGAACTACGGCAAGGAGGGTGCGGAGATTATTCAGGATAACGTGCAGGACACCATCTTCGGCGGTTTTGCACCTAACAGCCAGACTGCGGAGGTGCTGTCCAAGGCCCTTGGGAACCGAACGGTCATGAGCGGTTCCATCAGTCGAGGAAAGAACGATCCCAGTCAGTCACTCCAGATGATCGAACGACCACTGATGACACCGGACGAACTCAAGTCTATCCCCAAGGGGCAGTTTATTGTGATGAAGACAGGTTCGCACCCCATGCGAACCCGCCTGCGGCTCTTTCTGGAATGGGGCATCACCTTCGGAGAACCCTATGTCCTGCCGGAGAAAGCTGCGCGAAAGGTGGCATATGCCAGCAAGAGTGAGCTGGAGGAAGCCATCGATGCACATGTCCGTAATCAGACGGCAGTTCAGGCTGAGACCGTTGACACAGACTCGGCTCCTGCATCCGATGGTCCGCGAAATGACAAAAACGACCCAGAGCAGCCGAAATCCGTCGACCTGCGTACGGATACAGAGAAGGAGCGCAACCATGGGACATTTTGAAAAAATCTACCGCTCTGACCTGAACCATCGGGCCAGAGCGGTCTATATGTATCTGAAGGACCGGGCGGACAGCAACGGAACCTGCTGGCCCGGAATCAATACCATCGCGGTGGAGCTGGGCTTATCCCGCTCCACCGTCAAGAGAGCACTGGCGGAATTATGCCGTGAAGAACTGATCGCCAAGCTCCCTAGGCAGCGAAGCAACGGTGGATGTACCTCAAACCTCTATCGATTGCGATAACTCTTTGCCGACTTCTGCGAGCTTCATACAATTAGGCTGTTGCCGCCACCTCGCATGTCGCAGTCTTAAAGAGGACGTTTCCGGGCGTTACCCCTTCATTCCATCCTTCGCCTTAATAGTTCTCCTAAGAGGATAATTTCTTCTGGATTTCGCCTCTGCCACCGTTTCGCACCTCATAGTTGCGTTATAATTGATGGATGATACATTGTATCTGGTGTATCTTTGATGTATCATTTACGCAGGAGGTTTTTACTCATGCTGAAAACAACTATTGCCTTAGCCATCTTTGGTATTCCTATCATCGGAGGTTCCATCTTTCTCTTTGTCTGCATTATCCGCGCTTTACTGAAGTACATCCATTCTAATAACCACTTTTACTTTTTGTAGCGTTTCGCATCGTTTGCAAAGCCTTATAAATCAAGGGTTTTTATGCCGTATCTTTTGCTTCGGCTCGTCACTTGGGGTGACTTTTCATAGCGTTTCACCCCAAATTCACCCCAAGCCAGCTTATGCCGCCTTCGGGCGTTCTTTTTTTGTCCCAAACTTTTCTATCGAAAACCGATATTTTCTAACAAAACAAAGAAAAATATTACCATAGCCGCTATACTTTAACGAAAAGGAGCGCGTGGCTATGGTTAGAATTTTACTGTCCACTCGGCTTGGCGAGCGAAAGTGGACACAAGCAGACCTTTCTAGGATGACGAGGATTCGCCCCAATACGATCAGTGAGCTTTATCATGAGGTCGCAACTCGAGTGAGCATCGACCATATTGATTTGATATGTGAAGCCCTCGGTTGCGACATTGCCGACTTGATTGAGATTGTACCAAACAAGGAGCCACGTGTAAAGACTCGCATCGGCGCTCCCCAGCACCCTTCTGGAAAGTAAATACCTCCGCTTCTTGCCCGGACACCAAATGTCCGGGCTTTTTTTGTTTCTGCTGTCCCGGTGTTCGTGTGCGCGTATAGTTTTACGCGCATTAGGCGGACGATAACCGGCTATTCTTCCCTAATTGATTTATTTCTTTATTCGCCGTGGTACAAATGGTACAACACAAGATAAACTTTTGAAATAGCCGGGTTTACGGCGTACCACACCCAAAAGCGACGAGAGCGACAAAAGGGACATACCATCCCATTTCTTGTCGCTCTCGTCGCTTTTGTATCAGGGGCCGCTAGACTCCGGTATCGAAGCCTTTTGCTGTTTTAGAGGCTTCGCCCAAGTGTTCATAAAAAATTCGATAAAAAGAATAATCAGGCTTGACAAATTCGATTTATCGAGCTATATTGTAATCAGAAATTCGATATATAGAATATACGGCAACCAGCCAGAAAGGACTATGAAAATGACTAGACTGATGTATCACACGTTCCGCGAGGGCTACGGCACTGACCAAATCCGCAAGACCATGACTGTTGGCGAGTTGAGGGCTTTTCTGGAGGACTACGACGAGGACACCCCGATTTACCTCAGCTTTGACAGTGGCTACACCTACGGCGGTATTACCGAAGACCGCTTCGAAGAGAACTACGGCGAAAATGAGGAGGCTGAATAAAATGCTGGATAAGAACGGTGTTGAAATCAAAACCGGCGATATCGTAGAGATCTCCGGAGCTTATTTCAAAAATGACAACGGCCTCTACTTTGTAACTCATTCTCCTGGCGATCCGACCTGGAGCGGTCGAGACTACAGCCTGAAGCAGATTTCCAAATACGGCAAAATCAGCAAGGCAAAATACAACCTCTGCTTTTGGCCCATCAGTGTGTTTGTTAGCGACCGTTTCAAAGCCGCTCAGGCTACTAGTTGGAACAGGGAACACGCCACAATCGAGGTCAAGCCGCCCTGCAAAGACATGAGCGAGGTCATCGCCTTTTTCCAGGCACAGGCAGCCGAGCTGGCTGAGAGCGTTCGCCGGAGCACTTGGAATTTGGGAGAGTCCCACCCCAGTGTCCAGCGAGAAAAAATTATGCTGGCGCACTATACAGCCCTGGCTCAAGCCCTGATGAACTAGCCGAAACGCCTCTCTTGGGGCGTCCGCCGTGGACCGGCCCCCCGGCGCTGATGATGGTAGGCCAATTTTACAAACGGAGGATTATTGAAATGCGTATCTGTGACTTTTTGGACTTGTGTATTGAACCCGGATTTTGCACCGTTGTTGTCTACGACGTGGAAAGAGCGGAGGACCTTTGGAAAGGGCCAGCGGATGAAATCCCGGCGGAACTCTCCGAGCTGAAAGTAGAAAGCTGGGACATCCCCTCCGAGGCCGGAGTAATGACCTTTAACGTCGCCGCATAAGTCGAAACGCCCCTCGGGGCGTCCGCCGTGGAATGGCTCCCCGGCGCTGACGATGACAGGCCAGGCTTTGCAAAGGAGGCGGCAAATCATGCCGAGGTTAGAAAATTCGAGAGGCGAGGCCCTCTACTACAACGTGGTCGAAAAGAATGGCAAAATTCAATATGTGCTAAAGGGGATCGGAAGCACGGTTATTTTGGGCCGGGACAAGCAGAGAAGGCGATCTAGAATTTTCACCCAAGAGGCACAGGCTGAGCAGTACCTTCGACGGCACGGTTTTGAAGTCACATACTGATATAGTGCACAAAGCGGCGGCCCACAGTTGGGCCGCCGTCGCCTTTTTACTTGCCCCCCTAAAACTACCCCTCCCATCTGGTTACCGCTTCTCTTTTTTCCAAAAGAAAAAACAGGGCCTTTTGCGCCTTGGGTAGTATGTTTATACCCTATCGGAGTAAAAAGGCCGCTACGGGCCGTCTACGGGGCAAACAGAGGGTAAAGCAGTACAGGTGGATGGAATTTTTATTTTCCCTCTTGCATATACTGCCACTGGCTGGTATAATTACCTTGCCTAAGAAATTGAGTATCTCCAGCATAGCGGAAACCGGGAGGGGTGCCACCCTCCCGGTTTCCTGTGCTTAGTCGCCCTTGTTGTGGTCGTCAAGCCACTTGCAGATGTAAGTGCCAATTACACCCGCTGCGACGGCCAGTAAGAAATTGAGTATCGCCTCCAGCATAGCTATCACCTCCTTCCCGATTACCGGGCCGGAGGCAGGGCGACCGGGGATTATTCTACCAGTTTCCGACAATCTTCGCAAGCCCTATATAAACAAAAAGCGCCCCCACCTCGGCCCTGAGACCGAGATGGGGGCGTTCGCTTTAGATGGCCGGACTGTCTATGGAGCCCTCCGGCTCCTGCGGAGCATTGAAGTTGACGGCCTTGGCTGCCTCGTAGGTAATGCCGCCTTCCTTGTGGTCCGACTTGCACAGGCTCAAGTAGGCCGTGCAGACCACGCCATGGGCGGTCCACGGGAGGCCCACCATGGCACCGATCCACGGCAGAGCCCCGGTGAAACCTTCATGGACGCAGTAAAAGGCCAGCAGCAGGCCGCCCACGGTGACAATCCACAGGAGCGGGCGGATGTCGGCGATCATCCACTTTGAGAACTGAGACATATCTGGCCTCTTCCGGCTCTTACCTCCGGCCAGGCGCTTCCCGCCGCCCATCATACAAGACCGTGCTGCTGGGCGTAACGGTAAAAGAGCTGGGCGGCTTGCTCACGGGTCAGAGGGCTGGCCCACATATAGTTAGGCTGGCCGTCTGCGGTGGTGCCGTTGCCAGCGAACAGCCCCTCGCTGATGGCCCACTCTCTCGCCTCCCGGCTCCACTCGCCGCAGTCATTGTCCTGAAGCTCTTTCTGGTGTGCTGCCATAGCAACCTTGAACATCTCGTTGAACTTGGTCTGGTCCATATCATCGTCCTCCTCTGCCTTGCTTGCATAGTCAGGGAGGCAGTACCCCCGGATATACCGGCCGTTCACAGCCAGCGTCCGCCGGGCCACTGCCTCCCCCTTGTTCCCTTCAATGATGGTGATGGTGTTGCCCACCACCTTCTCCACGATACCAACGTGGTCAGCCCCGCCGGTGTTGTCTCCCTTGCCGGTGTCCTGCCAGTCATACATGATGATGTCGCCGGGCTCCGGCCGGTATGCGTCGTTTTCCTCCCAGCGACCGGCAGCCTGGTAGAGTTCTATCATCTTTCCGCAGCCGCACTCTCCCAGGATGATGTCGTGGAGCCCGGCCTGGATACCGGCAGCGGTGACGCAGGTGGCGCACCACTCGTCGTCGTACTGGACAGCATATCCCCTGGGGAGGGGCCGCTGGGTGTTGTAGAGGTCGATGATGGAGCGAAACTTGCCGTTGGCCTCAGACCATCCCAGCCAGCCCCGCATGACATCTACGACTTTATTCCGTAGTTCCAGCTCCGTCATGTTTGTCACCTCCGTCCACGGCGTCCTGAATCCGCTGGCTCTGGGTGCCGAAATAGAATGCGATGATGACCGCGTAGATGGTCATGAAATCCTGGCTGATCTGGTTGGTGCACGCCATGAAAGCGAACACTCCCGTCAGAGCCAGCGTAACGATGCTCTTGACAGACATGAGGGCGGCCAGGCGCTTGATGATTTTCTCGTTCATACTATGACTCCTTTCAATCGTCCAACAGGGCGTGAATACCCTGGCGGTCAAGAAACTCTTTCTGCTTGTGTTTGATGCTGGTGGCGTACTCCAGTGCCGAGTGCATATCCCCGTTACAGTGGGCATCAGGAATGCGCTGGACGGCCTTCGCGGTGGCTTCTCCGAGGGCGATGCTGGCCCGGGTGCTCTGAACGAGAATGAGGATCAGTTCTTGCTGATCCTCATTCTTCTTGTCCTGGGCCTTCTCTTTGTCCTCGATCCGGCCTTTTAGCCGCCAGACAATGAGCCCCATCACTGCCGACGGGATTCCCATGGCAACGATGAAGGCCATCACCAGTTCTCCAACTTCGATTTGAACCATTGGACTCACCTCCTTTTTGCTCCGACAAGTGCGGCGATGCGCTGCAGGTCAGGAATCGGCGCATTATAGAAAGCATAGTTCCACACCCACCAGTCCTCGTGCTCTGGCCGCTTGTAGGGCTGGCACAGCGGGGATTCCCATACCCGATCCCAGCGGGCCTGATAGTTGGCATCTCTCCGCTCCAGACGGCTCAGGATAGCTCCAACGAGCTGACCCCGGAGTTTCCCGTTGCCGTCGTCGTTCCGACTGAAGTAGTCGTAGGCGTTCTGGCTGCTAATCCGGCATAGCGGTCGGCCCTGCCAATAAAGAGAGCCGTCCTGCTCATCCAGGACGGCTCCCCAAGGGATATTGACTTGTCGGCCTCCGCTATAAAACCTGGCCCGCTTTCTGGCCACATACTGCCCCATTACTCCGTCACCTCCGACCACTGCCACAGGCCGGGCGTACCCGGAGCCCACACGCAGGGGGTCATTGTAAGATTACAGAGGTAGGTCTTTCCCTCGAAGCTGTAATACTTTCCCTGCTCCGTGTCCATGCCGTACACAAATGGAACGGGGTCCTCTTGTGTCCCGGCATGGGCGGCGTCGATGGGCCGGTAAATTGCCAGCATTCCCTCGCTGTGCGGGGGCTGGTGCTCCTGAGGTGTCACTGGCTGCACGACTCTATACAGGACTCCACCGTCGTTGATGATGGTGTCTTTGGTGAGCTGGGTCCCGGCGGCCAACACCTCGGCCCAGGTCTTGAACAGATCCGGCATAGACAAAGCGGAGCTGTCATCGATGTCGGTGGCAGCCTGGACATATCTTCGGGCTGCCACTTCCATCTGCCCAGACAGCCGGGCGGCGGCCGTTACGGTATGGTTCACGAGCTGTAGTTCAGTCCCGGCGTCTGCTTCCTCCACTGTGACCGTCTCTACGTCTCCCATTTCTGGCCGCCCTGCCAGTTGGTAAGGTGTCCCAGAAAAAACAATGCCCGAAGCCTCCGGCTCCGAGCATAGGATGTAGCAGCCATTCTTGGCTTTTTTGATGTAACTGAGGGCCTCGGTCATGCCGAGTTGAGTCCCGCCTTTGAGGATTTTGAACATTCGGTTGCACCTCCAAAAAATATGGCATGGTATAGCCGCCGCAAGCGCAGCAGCCGCCCATGGTCGTCAAAACTGCGATAGTAAGCGCTCTGGCATTCCATATACTGCTCAATGCTTTTGAAGTCCCGCTTTTCTTCCTTGAACTCCCGATAGAACAGTTTCAGTTTGCGTCTGGCCCGTTTGACTCCGTCCCGGCTCCCATTCACCCGGATCTTCCCGCTCTCCGTCAGCGTAAACTTCGCTTTGCAGAAGCGGAATGGTTTGGTAAGCGGGGTGACCTTACACTTCTTCTTGTTTACCCGGATTCCCATAGATTCGAACCGCCGCACAATCTCATGCCCCATCCGCTTGGCTTCTTCGATGGTCGGAAAGACCAGAAGATAGTCGTCCATGAAATGCGCACCGTATTCGGCTTTAGCCTGACAGAGCATCCAGTTGTCGATTGAACTTGGGAGCGCCACCATTTCCTGCTGGCTTGGCTCCACGCCAAGTGGCATCCCCCGGCCAGGTGTAGTGCAGGGGGAAAAGTATATGATCTTGTCCGCAAGCTCTCGCAAATCCGGAGATGGTATCAGTTGTTCATGTCGCTGGTAGATCAAGTTATGGGGCGCATTGGGAAAGTAGCTTTTCAGGTCAATCTGGAGGACAGCGCCCTCCCGTCCGTAGCGGCGATAATGCCAAGTAAGGTGTTGTTTGACCCGGTCGAAGTGCCAGTGCAACCCCTTCCCAATTTGGCTGGCTCCATTGTCGTGTATCATGCTGGGGGTATAGAGCGGTATAAGGACCTCGTTGCAGAGGGTCTTGTGCACTTGCCGGTCTGTGATGTGCGGCGCGTCAATGGGCCGTACCTTCCCGCGTTCGCATAGAGTAAAATGGACACACTTCTTCGGTTTCCAGGTCCCATTCAAAATTTCTCTCCGCCGTCGGGCGGTGCCGGAGAATAGGTGCATCTCAAAGTTTTGGGCTGACTGCTTCCACCGTACTCCGTTGCAGCACTTTCGGCCATAAAAGAACATCTTCCGGTAGCTGAACACTTCTGCCAGCGATCCCAGAGCGGCGCAACGGTCCTCCCGCTTTTTCTGCCGCTTCTCTTTTCGCCGCTGGTAGCGGCCTTCTCTCCGTTCCTGACTGTTCATAATAAAAGTATTCGCCTTTCGTACAGATAAATTGTAGGGTGCCGTCTAATCTGCTTTGCCCTGACACATGAAACGGGAATAGGCACATACGCCCGCCATGCAAGAAGCGTCCGTGCAAGGGCATCAAAAGAAAGGGTATCGGCTATAAAATAGGTTATACCCCATCCCGCTTTCCCGAGCGGGGCAGTTTTAGGGATTTCCACCCAGGGCAGTATTTCTCCTTTTACGATGGTCGTCTTTCACCTGGGCCTCGGCCCTGTTACTCCATTTGACCCCGTAGTTTCGTAAAATCCGGCGAAAAGCCCCCCGCAGTTGTTTGCATTGTAATTGTTGACACCGCCGCCCGCGCCCGCGCCCACCGCGCTGAAGTTATTGTTGTTATTGTAATTAGGGGAGCGCAGCGGAGCCCAAACAGCCGCAGGGCAAATTAACAGAAATACACCCAATGCACAGTCAGGTTTTCAGCCGTTGTCCGGTGCTTTTGATCTGGCCTTTCAGCAGTTCATTTTCCCGATCAATCAGCTCACCCAGGTTTTGAGCCATTTTATCCAGCTTTTCGACGGCGTCCTTCGGCCCGACCGCTTTTCCCTTCGAGGTGGTAAAGCACCCCTCCGGGTTCTGCATCATGACTTGGTAGCAGTCTGTCAGCCGGGGGTCCAGCGCCATCAGCGAGGCCCGTGCTTCCAGAAGATGAGCCGTCCTCAGTTGTACCCTTTGCGCGTCAGATGGGAAGATGCTGTTTGCTTTCTCCGAATGGTCTTTGACCTCTCCGGCCAGCTTGGCCACAGGCTCTGCAATCAGCCGGGAATATCGTGCGGACAGCCGGGTCAAAAAGTTCATCGTTTCAACATAGATTTGATTTGCCACGTTGATGAACTCCGCCTTGCTGACGGTGCGCTTTTGTGCAAGTACCGACATACTCTCACTCCTTTCAACGCCCAGATAAGGGCCAGTATAACACAGCCCCGGCCGGGGGAGAATTCCTCTCTCCCTCGATCTATCAGTTTTCGCTATAAAATATCGCACTTCGGCACAAAATCACTGGAGTGGTGATTTTGAAAATTCGCGTCGGGCGCTTACGCGCCCGATTTTATTTTCTTCCTCTCGGCCTTGTCCTTCTCCCCCTGGGCCGCCCCCTTACGGGGGCGGGATCGGGTCGGGATAGCTCTGCGGAGGATTAGACAGTAAAGCCGGCGAAAAGCCCCCCGCAGCTGCGTGCATTGTAATAGTGGACACCGCCGCCCGCGCCCGCGCCCACCGCGCTGAAGTAATAGCGGTTACGGCAATCAGGGGAGCGCAGCGGAGCCCAAACAGCCGTGCCCCGGTTGTCATGCCGGTACAACTGCTTATTGTTACCAGCCTTAAAATACTGGTACTGCTCCTGGTAGCCGCCCTCGTAGCTGTTGGCATAGGTACGGCTTCCGCCGTAGATCTCCTTCTCCGCGAAGCGGAACAGATAATCCACCGAGGACGACACATTCCCAGCCACATCACCAGTGCCCCCCGCTACGTTGTCCGTGAACTTAGTCACCGACTTCATCACTTGCCGTAGGTCCTTGGGTAGCGCCGCCATGAGGGTATTCGCCACCGGGCTATTCACGATGTCGTAGCTTTGGGGGTCGTAACCCACCCGGCCAGAGCTTGGGGAACTGCCGTAACCGCTGGGCTGCTTGTTGGTGCTGCCCAGGATGTCATACCGAGCGTCACAGCCCTTCCAGCCGCCATAGTTGTAGTTCCCCCAGTGGTTGGTATTGAACCCCTTCCTGCCGTCCGAATAGCTGTTATTGTAGTTGCTGTCACACAGCGCGACCTGGGTGCCGCTAATCTTGCCGATGGCCCAATGGATGCGGTTGCTGCCCTCCCGGCTGGCATTGTGGTTAAAGCCGACAATGAATGTGTCGACCTGCAGGTTACTGAGCGCCAGGGTCCCCACAGTGCCGTTGAGGTTGATGGGCTTGGTGTCTCCCATGCTCCACACATTGGCCGCTTCGTTGGCGTCACTGGCCGCACGGATCGCCGCCCAGGTGTTGGCGCTCAGAGAATCGTCGAATACATTCACTGTCACGTTACAGGTCTTGGAGGCGGGGGCCGTGTAGTTCGTCCCGGCGGCCACATGGACGGTGATAACGGCAGTGCCATAGGATTTTCCGGTCACGGTGACGGTATTGCCGGACACGCTCACAGAGGCCACGCCGGTAGCATTGGATTCCGCCGTAACCGTTCCGTCACCCGCCCGGACGGCGGTGATGGTCCCGCTCTTAGTGGTGGAGTTCAGCGTCAGGGTCTGAGGGTTGAGGGATAGGCTTCCGGCTGCCTTCCCGATGGTCCACTGTACCGTCTGCGGGCCGGTTCCCCCGCCAGACCACTGATAGTTCTCGGTCGGCGTGAATGTAGCGTCATAGTTGCCTGCGTTCACGCCGCTGCTGTCCCCGCCCAACGTCAGCTTAGCCGGGTCATAGTTGGACCACTGCGGCGTCAACACAGAGCCGGTATAGGTAAGCGTTCCGCTCTGGGTGGGGGCTGCGGATACCGTAGCCCGGCCGATACTCCAGGCGGCGTTCTTTGCCGCCGTGCTACTATCCGGCCACTGGTAATTTGCCGTCGGAGTAAATGTAGCGGTATAGCTTCCGGCGTTGATTCCGCTCGTCGTACCACCGAGCGTCAATTTGGAGCTGTCATAATCCGCCCATGTAGGACTCTTGGAATTGCCGTCGTAAGTCAAGCTCCCGCTTTGCGTGGGAATGGTTGCCACTGTGGCTCGTCCAATAGTCCACTGTACGGTTTTAGCCTCGCTGCCGCCGCCGGTCCAGGTATATCCCTTTTTGGGGGTAAACTGCACTTCATAAGTCCCGGCATCGGTGGCCTTAGTAGTACCGCCTATATCCATCATCTCCGGGTTGTACCCATTCCAACTTGGGGTCTGCTCGGAGCCGGTATAGGTCAAGCTGCCGTTCTGCGTAGGGACTACGCTGATGGTGTGAGTAATGGCATCAATTCGTTCAGCCAGATCGGGGTGGGCCTCCGGGTCCTTATTGTGGGCGGTAACGGCCGCCGTCAGATCCTCCTGGCTTACTGTGTCCAGGGCCGGGTTAATGACGAACTGTAGTACCGAGGCGTCGGCCACAACGATGTGCATGAGCATGGTGAGCTTTCCGGACACGCCGCCGGAGATTGCCACCTTCTCAGTGTCTGGGGTATTGCACACGGCGACCATTACGCCGTCGTCCGAGTAAATAGCCGCTTCGCGGACCACAAAGCCGCCCACATCTTCTCCGATGACGATTTTCACGTCGATCATATTTGCCGTGGTGGTGCTGATAGTCGCGCTGACGATCTCGCCCCGCCATTTCTCGTTCTTCAATTCAGTCTGGGCAGGGGTCGGGGAATACGGCTCCCCGTTGCCATCGCCCACGGCGGCCTCGGTGATGGGGAGCTTGGTGCCGTTCAAGATACACTCGGCAATCAGAGCGGCTCCCGCATTGGTGATGACCGTCCCATAGGTCGTTGCCATAGGGTCATTCCTCCTTCGGATAAATTTCAACACGGGCGTGGTATTCCAGAGGCCCAGCCATAACGATAGCCCCTTGACTTTCCAGCTCGCTGATGATTTGGGGCCAGATTTCCATATAACTGGACTGTTCGGTGTAGGCTCCGTGAGTTATGGTGCCGTAGGTCTGCAAGAAAGCGGTCATAAGGACCAGCATATTGCACGGGCGGACTGCCAGCAGCATATCTAGGATTTCGCCTGCTAGGCTGCTGGCGTTAGGTAGGGCGTTGTAGTCAAGCTGGATATTCACCACATAACCAGACACCGTCAACTCATAGCCAGTAGCCCCGCACAGGCCCGCCAGCCAGTTCCGCAGCCACGGCACAGTATAGGGTAACTCCAGATTCCACATAGCCTTAATTCGGGCCTTGCGGACCTCCATGCTATCCGTGTCCTTTGGGTAGATGCGAAGCTCACGCTCCCACACGGATACCCCGTTTTCATCAGCAGTGTCTAGGAATTGGTTTGCTAGGACCAGGGTCAGCGCATCCCAGGCCACCGCTATCTCCGGCTCGTTAGCCTTGTTGATGGTCTGTATTTCAAGCACCTCCCGCAGCACAGGGGGTAGGTAATTCAAAAGCCGTCTATCCATCGGTTACCTCTCCTCTGGCGGGAATGCTGTCCGGGCTGAGCGCGTGGTTGCTTTCCTTCCCGTTGATTTTCGTCCCCCCGATGTCCGTGACCATATCGGAGCATTCAGAGAGGATGCGGCTTTCAATTTGCGAAATACGGACGGTTAAAAAATCAGAGCCAGCCCAGCTCCGGGCCAGCTCTTGGAAGTAACTGTCGATGACCTTTTCAATATAGCTTTTCGCAGATTCCCAGTCCCAGCCTTGTGCGTAAGTGAGGTGCAGCTCAATGTCGACACTCTCGGCGGCCACCCCTACCACCGAAACCACATGGCCAATAGGGGCCACCCCCAGGCCCTCTCCTGCATTTTGGATCGGGTCAATGGCGGTTTGAATCTCTTCCAGCAGTGTTGGTGACGGGGCCTTGTAGTCGGAGGCCATAACGACCAACTTCACGACCCCGCCCACAGTCAGCAACTTGTTTTTTGCCGCTGTATAAACTGCGGTAAGCCATGTAGCCACATCATCTTCCAAGGTGTCGACCGTTTCGTTGTACCAGCTTTCCACGCCCTTGTCTGGAATTAGGCTAGAAGGGGCGAGGCCCTCATTCCATACGGCGTGAACCTTGACATCGCCCACGCCAGGCATAGCCAGCACTTGTTCCCGGTAATCCGCTTGGTTCCCCCCAAATGCCTGGGACTGAAAACTGTCGAGCACCCGCTGCCGGAAAGTCTCCGTTTCCTCCTCGTCGTCTCCAGGGATCAGCAGCTCCACCAATTCCGCATGGGTAAGGCCCTGCACATACTCCACCGGAACCAGCGCCCCGCTGTAGCTGTTGGCGACTGTTCCTGGTGTCTCACAGGTGACTTGGTGGCTAAGTCCAGTTTCTGTATCGTAGCTGGTGTCCATACGGGCGGTTACAGCAAAGTTCAAGTCTTCACAGGAAAAACGAGTGCCCACTGGCACTTCGATATTAAACTCCGCCCGGAACACAGCCTGGCTGGCCGGATAGGGTGCCATACTGCGATCCGCAGCTCTCCGAATCAAGTACTCTCGTGGAGCCGTGGCAATATAGGTCGCCTGGAACACAAAATCGGCGGCGATGTAAAGCTGGGCAAGCTCCGCCATGGACGGCGCGACCCCGTTCATCACCATGGACCCCTCCCGCTTATCCCCCACAGAAGTCACCCTGGAGAGGGCTCGTGCAAGTAGGGTTTCATAGGTCATATCTTCAAACATCAGATTGCCACCTCCTTTTCTGCCTCTACGTCACCAAAGATAGTCCGTACAGTAAACTGAGCGCGGAGCTGATTCCTGCCTGTTTCAAAGGTCCAGTTCTCCACGCCAGTAATACGGTCATCCTGGGTCAACGCTTCGGTGATACGGCGCTTGATTTCGCTCATAGCGTAGTCCTGAGGCTTGCCGATTAAGTCAATCAGTTCCGCCCCATAGCGTCGGGAATAAATTGGGTAGGCGTACCGTTCCACGTTAAGAATGAGGTACACCGCCTGGCGGACGGCGTCCTGGCCGTCTGTCATTCCCCGTACCCGCCCCCGGTCAATGTCCAGCTTGTGGGTGTCGCTGGGCTGTGTCTCCATAGTAAAAGCAATCAGGTTCAGGTCATCCCCGGTAGTCGGTAGCGTAGCCATTACGGTGCCTCCCATCTGTCCAGAACGATATATTGCTGGCCGCCGTCGCACCGCAGCAGGGTAACCTTTTCATCCTTTTTGAGCCCAAGATGTACCCGGAAGGACTTCCGCCCCTTGTAGGGGTGGGAGTGTTCCACCGCTGTTGCGGAGCCGCCGCCGGTATAGGTGTCCACGACTGGATGACCGTGGCTGATGCTTTCCGTTACATGGTCTACCGTCATTTCCACTGTGAAGTCCCGGACGGCGTTGGTAAGAATCAGCTGAGTTTCAGACAGCACCAGCTTTTGGTCTGTTGTAATTTCCAGCGGGGACACAGCGGTCACGGTCCCGTAACATACCCCCATAGGCCCGTCGGCCTTCACGGCCTCTATGGCTGCCTGTTTCACGCTTCGGACCAGCTGATTGATATCAAGCGACAAACGTACCACCTCGCATATTCAAGTCCATTACGTGCTGTTCGTTGCTGAAGGTATGCTTGACCTGCTCCACCATGAGATAACTCGACAGGTTCATATCCCCTAGCCCCAGCATAACTACCAGCATCGTCCCGGCCCGCACCCGGACATCCCCCAGCACGTCTTTGAGCTTAAGTGTCCGGGTCTTGGTGTTGTAGAGACTAAGAAGGGCGTCAGCCATCGCCTTGGCGTTGGCTGTACTGTCGATTTTTTCATAGTACTGTAGGACACCCCACTGATTGATGCTGGAGCCGTCCTGGGCAATGAAGATCTCCCGCTTGCCGGTATCCTTATTCTCATAGGATAGCTTCACCTTATCGTAGGTCTGGGAGGCAATAGAGGTCTTATAATCGAAGTCCCCGGCTGTTTCATTGTCAACAAGCAACCCCAGCTTCATATCGCCGATATTTTTCAGCGTTAACTTGCCCACATCGTCATAGAGCACGTACATCTGTGACGTGGCTTTTAAGGTCTCGTCCAAAGCTGTCTGAATGATGTCAAAGAGAGTCTTGTTGTCCTCCACCCGGCTGGCGATTGTGTAGCCCGTATCCGCCAGGGCCCCCACATTGAGCTGGAAGTCCTCGGCAATCATACGGATGACCGCCGCCGCTGTCTTATTGGAATACACATAGGTGTCCTTGTTTTTGAGGTAGTAGAGCTGATCATAGACCGTGATGGTGATGACCTGATCCATACTCCCCTTCCTCGCCTTTTCAAAGACAAACCCATAGAAAATGGGGGTGCCGTCCACGGAAAAGCGGCAGGGGTCCCCTTCTTGGAAGCTCAGGCCAGGGGTTTTGACAATGTCAGCCGTGAGTTTGCCCGGCTGTCCTTGGCGTTCCCATTCAATGCTCACGCTTTCTACCACCGGGGGCAGCATAACGGCCCCCTGGTGCTGTATTAGTAGTTCATAGGTCATGGCAACGTAAGCACCTGCCCTGGGTAAATCAAATTCGGGTTGCTAATCTTATCCGTGTTCGCGTTGTATATCTTGCTGTACTCGGCGCCCTTACCGTAATACTTGGCCGCGATGGCCCACAGAGAGTCCCCGGCCTTGACCGTGTAGGTCTTGGCTGTCGGGGCGGTACTTTCCTCCCGCTCCTTCTCGACGGCCACGGTAGCCGGTTCCCCGGCCGTCTGTGGTTGCTCTACGGTTGCGGTTTTTGTCCCGTAGTCCCGCCACTGCTTAAGGTTGACGTCTACTGTCACGTCCAGTCCACTCTTAGCGTCCTCCGTGATGTTGTAGTCCTCCACGCTTACCTTGATGTTGGTATCGTAGAGCGCCCCACCGGAAGGGGCTCTCCGCACTAGAATGAACTGAGTGGTCTGCTTGCTGGTCTTAAGTAGCTCCAACACACTCAAATAGTAATCTGGGGAGTTGGAGCCGGTGAGCATGGGTAGATCAAATGGCACTGTTATCTCGGTAAGCCCTGGAAAGCGTAGGAAGTTGACCTCCCCCTCGTTCAGTAGCACAAGGGTTTTATTCTTTCCCTTAATTTTGACCTGCAGTTTACTAGGCGTAGGCCACTGCACTCCACCCAAATAACAGGAATAGCTCATACGTGCACCCCTTCCGCCGCTGTTAGCAGGGCTTCTGTAAAACCATCGGTTAGTGCGGAGATTACGCCGTCTAGGTCAGCCCCACCCTCAATCCGGTTCTGCATTCCAGTCATATCAATTTTAACTTCGGCGGTCGTAAAGCGGTTAATGGCATCCCGTTCCGCAATATCCCGGAGATACTCGAGTTCCTCCGTAGTCGCCGTTAGAGCATCAGCGGTGGCTCCAGTATTGGCCGCCGTCAGGGCCGCATTATTGGAGATGTCGTCCAGCGCAAAGGGGGAGTCGGCCCCATAGTTTTCGGCGGCCCCAAGGTCAAAGTTAAACAGGCCGCCCACCGCGTCTTCGATGCCGCGTCCCAGGCTGTTTCCGGCAGCCCAGGCGTCCCCGTACTCAATCCGCTGAATCTGATAGTCGGAGGCGTTCAGCTTCTCCATGACCTCAACTTGATCGCCAACAATTTCTTCCACCTTTGTGGCCACCGTGTTACGGAAGCCAGCCACCGCACTAGACATATCGGTGCCCAGCACAGTATCAATCAGCGATGCGGCACTTTGGACGATTCCTAAAATGAAGTCAAACATTCCGGCGAATAGGTTGATGATGGCTCCCACGGGGTCATTGAACACATTAGCAAAGAAGTTCGCAAAGGTGGCAATCAGGTTATAGAGCTCCACCCCAATTCCGATGACGAAGTTCACCACGCCCAGAATCAGATTGATAATAAACGCCCCCGCCACAGCGAAAGCGCCCATGACGATTCCTGTTGCGGACAGGGACGTCCCAGCAAAGTGGTTGATGGCCGCCACAGCTGCGTAGAAGGCCGCCACAAGAGCGATAATAAGCAGGACTATCCAAGTAATAGGACAAGCCAAGAGCGCCGCATTGAGGCCGTATTGGGCCACCGTGGCCGCGAAAGTCGCCCCGGTACTCATAGCCAGAGCTGCTGCCTTTACGCCCTCTGCAAGCGCCGTGGCCGCATTGAGGCCGTTTGTGATAAGTGCCACGGTATTGTAAGCGACGAAAGCCGCCACCAGCCCCCATACAATGGGCTCCAGCCAGCTCCAGTTATCTACCACTAGAGAGCCGCCGCTTATCAGTAAGTCAAGAACCACACCCGCCACAGCGGCTATGGTGGCCAGCCCGCTCACAATACCGTCGGTCACCGTCTCAAACCGCTCACTGTTCGCAACCTGATTCAGCTTGGAAAGGACCGGGTCAAAGGCCGCTATGGCCTTATTCTGCATCTGTGTCCATACCTGCCCCCAGGTCATGGGCATTTGCTGGAAACGGGCCTCTACTTCATCAGCGGAGTTGAAAACCGCTGCCTTGATAACGTCTGCGGTCAGGAGGCCCTCCGAGGACCAGTCCTTCATTGCCCCCGTTGCTCCCTGCACATTTCTCATATATTCCTCAATGGCTCCGGCAAGCATGGGTGCATTCTCGATGATGGAGCGGTACTCATCGCCCTGGAGGCGTCCCGAGCCCATAGCCTGAGTTAGCTGGTACATAGCCGCTGCCTGTTCTGTAGCAGACGATCCGCCAATGACGAAGTTCTTATTCAGCAGTTCCGTGAATCGAATCAGTTCGTCGTTGCTATTAAACGCATCTCCGGCCTGAAGCCCTAGCTTGCTAATCGTCTGCATCGTGCCCAAGTAGGATGCCCTAGACCTCTGCGCTGAGGCCATGATTTTCTGCTCCAGCGCGTCTACGGAGCCGCCGTCGTCGACAATAAGCGACAGGCGGGCGGAACTACTGGCAAGCTGGTCGGATAGTCCTAGGACTGCTTTCGCTCCCGCTCCGGCAGCCAGCGTCGTCACAATGCCTTTGACCTTGCCCAACAGTCCGTCCGCAGCACTTGCCCCATTTCGAAGCCCCTTGTTAAGAACTTCTTCCTGCTGCGCCGCCCGACGGTAGGCTTCCGCCATGTTGTCGACATCCCGGTTCGCCTCCGCCAGCGCCGCTCTGGCCGCCTGGATTTGGGTCACGTCTACCGCTCGCCCAGAGGCCCGCTGGACCTGCTCAAATGCATTGAGGGTTGTACTCAGTCCGTTTGTGATTCTTTTCAGCACTCCGCTGATACCGTCATTTAGGACCATTTGCGATCTGATCGTTGCCACGAACTCACCTCCCATTTGGGCATAGAAAGAGCCACCCTCCCGCCATGGGAGAGTGGCTCTGCTTAAAGCTCGATTTTAGTGTGCTGGTGCGGTCGCTTTTGAAAGAGCTCGGCCAGCTCTCGGCACTTCGGCGTGTGCGTAGCGAAAAAGGAAAGCACCGCCGGAGTCCCGTCTTTTCCGATGTAGTGAATTATCAGATAGGATTCCGTCTGCTGTGTCTGTTTCTCCTTGATCCGGCCGCCCACGACTGCTCCGATAGGCCCCGCAACTGCGGCTCCAAGAAGTGCGCCGCCCGCGCTACTGACAAACTGGGTCTGCCGGTCCACGTTTGTCTGGATGCTTACGCTCTGAATCTTGTCCATACTAAGGTCGTACTCTACGCCCCCAGCGTCAATCTCGACGTGGTCGTCAAAGTAGTACACTTGTGCGAGTGTCCGCTCTGGGACCGGAAGCCCGGATGCGCTGGGGACGGATACGAACACCCTGACCCCCGGCTGCTCGGCCTTGGCCCTGATTTCTGGATTCAGCTTTGGCTTAAATAACCCCATATCCGTGCACCATCCTTCTTGCTTATAGCCCCATCATAGCCATCAAACGGCGCAGTGTCAAGGCCGCCGCGTTTATCGGCGCTTGCCTCGCTTCATTTTGCTTTTCAGCTCGGCTTCCTTTTTTCTCTCCGCCTCGCAACGGACATTGATGGATGCTATCACGAAGGCCCGCTCACGACTTGGCAGATTCAAAAACTTGGACGGCGGCCACCCGAATCGCTGTAAGCAGAAATGTGCGAAGTTGGCCTCCGGGTCGCCGTCCATTATCAGTTTTTTGCGTCGTTAACCAACTCGTCCTCGGTTTTGAAACCATTGTGCTGGAACACCTCAGTCACATAGTCGTCAAACTCACCGCCGATCAGCAGCTTGCCAATCAGCTCCTCCGGCTTGGCAACCCCCCAGCTGTTCTGCAGCTCGGCGTTGTTGAGGTCCGGGAATACCGTGCAACGGGCGGCCACACGAGCCTGGAAGGTATAGGTGTCGAGTTGCTGGGTGTACTGTCCCTTTTTGCCCGCCACGGGCACTTGGCGAATACAGGCACCCCGGATGCGGGCGTATTCGTCGGCGGAGATACAGCAGATCTCCCATTCCACGGGCTTGCCGTCCTCCCCCTTGATTCGGTGGGAGGCAACGTATTTGTGATTCTTTACTTGCTCCACATTGGGCTGCATAAACGCAGACAGATTGCTCATAGGTCAAATCTCCTTTCTTACATATAGGCCGGATTGGTGTGCTGCTCCGGCCGGGTGAAGCTGTCACAGTAGCCCTCAATGGACTGTTCGACAAAATCGCCCTCGGAATTGAACATAGAAAGCAGCACGTCGCCGTCTAGGATACAGTCGTTGTAAATCTTGGTGCTACGCCCCACCGAGGTGGCGGGGTCATCGTTGGAGGTTTGGACAGTGAAGGTCGGCATTACGCCGGTTTTGAGGAACCGCTCCACCACAGTGTCGAAGATCTCTGTGCACTTGTAGATGGTCATGGAAAAGGCCAGCGCCATCGTCTGTGCCTTGTGGCCTACCACCGGGTTCCCCAGTTTGTAGACCTCTTTGGTGTTGATGGTTGCCTTACCCTCGAACTCCTTCGCCATCAGCATGGAGTAGCGCGTGCCGTCAATGGTGACAAAGCACTCCGCATAGTTGGCGCTGACAGCGTCCTGGGTATTCATACTCTGGTTCATTTAGCGCGCCTCCCTTACTGGATGATAACGCTCATATAGAGCTTTGCCATGGCGTTGACGATGTTAAGTCCGTCAACGGTGCAGAGGACAGCGTTTTTCGCGTCGCCCTGTTCGCAGGTCACGATCTCCGGGTCAAAGTCCTGCACGGCCCGAATGGTGTTCAGGTCCTGAATGAGCTTGGTGATGTCGCCCCAAAGAGAGGACCGCCCGGAAGCGTCATTGGGAACAGTACCCAGGTACTTGGTCGCGAACAGGACCGCCGTATCGTTGGCAATCTGGTCACACACGCGCATGGTCTGGTTGGACTGGAAGATTTCCCCCTTAGTATCGGACAGGGTAAGCAGGGTGTTAATGTCATCCAAAATCCGGGGGTCGCCGTTCACGTTGTGAATCAGCAGCTTTCCTGCCTTTAGAGCTGCCTCCAGCTCTGCCTGGGTGTAGTTGGTGTCAATGGTCAGTTCCCCATCATACTTGAAGTTGGTGAGGGACTTATTGACGGCGCACCCCGCCTCAGCCCCGGCCAACCAATAGACCAACAGGTGCTCCGGTACGTCAGCGATGCTGGAGTGGGTCACCTTGTTCCAGACGCCGATAATGCCCTCGTAGTCGGCGGTGGTGGGCTGCCAGGCTACCAGTTGGAACTTGCTGCCCACCTCGTCCCGTAACCGGCTGGTGAACTGCTGATACAGCTTGATCGTGGTAGGGTCGGCTGTAGGGCAGCAGAGGACGTTGTAAGAGTAGGGCTCGATCTTGTCGAGAAACGCCTGGTGACTCTCGCCGTTGATGGACGAGACATTCTCTCCGCCCTCCAGGGGTTTCCCGGCAGTGGCTTCCAGGGTGCCGGACGCCTTGAAGTCCACCCAGTCGTTTCCAACCAAGTCAGCCGCCTTCGATACGGTCTGCATATCCACCACAGCGCCGTCCACAAGGGTGCTGACATCCCAGAGGGAGCCTTCATCCACATTGGCAGCCACTGTGATGGCGATATCGTTGCCACGAGTTCCGCCGTACTTGGCTGTTGCCAGGTCGTTGGTGGCCTTTACCGCGCCCTTGCCCAGCCGGTAACAGTACACAGTGGTCGCGTGAGTGAAAATCTCACGCAGGGGCAGCAGGGCCGGGTCGGTGTAGCCGTAGCCGAAAATGGTCTTGCTATTCTTCTGCATATCCCCAGAGGTCACAGGGAAAACCTGCTCCTCCGGGCCCCAGTTCAGCTCGAAAGGGGCTGCCGCATATCCGCGGTCGGAAAGCGTAGCAGACGCCCTGGGCACACTGGAGAAGTTAACGTAGTAACCAGGCAGGACCTTGTTCTGGGTCTGCCAGGTGCCGCCGCCCAATGCCATCTTACTTCACCTTTCCTTTCATAAAGCCGTCAATGAGGCGGTCCGCCTCGTTCAGTGTGTAGGTTTTGCCATGTTCCAGCAGGGCCATGATAAGGTCCCGCCGCTTGGCGTATCGCTTGGAGGCCGCCAGCTGCTCCTTGGTAAACACAGCCTCGGTAGTCTCCGCCTTAGGCGTTTTTGCCGTTGCCATTGTTATCCCTCCATTTCAAGTTCCAAAGTTTCCATGAAGTCCTCGTCCTTGGGCGTATAGATGTAATGGTCGTAGCTCACCAAGATATGCAGGACCCCATCCTCCACCGACCACTCACAGCTGGTACAGTGGATAACATCCCCCTCCGGGGTGGTGATGTCTTCCAGAGCGCGGACCAGAACGTCCGCCGTCCTGTAGCACTCCGCCATTCCTTCTTTGGGGTAATAGATCACGTCTAGCGTTGGCGTTCGAAGATAACGGCTTCCCACCTGCCGAGTGTGTCCGGCAGAAGGCATAATCACGTTGAGGTCCCCAGGCTTGAGCCCCTGCTGGACATCTCCACCATGCACCTGTGCGACAGGGATTGCCCTATGGAGCGCCAGGCTCACGCCGTCATAGATGCTCGAAAAATCCAGGTTAGACATTGAACGCCTCCCGCAGCAACCGTTCTAGCTTCTTCTCAAGAATCGCCGGAGCCATACGCTCTAGGTCCCGCTCGGAGAGAGTCAGGAAGTACTGGCCCGCGACCCAGCCTTGGCCGCCCCGTGTCCGATGCCCGAACTCCACATAGCTGGCATAGTGCACCGGGTTGATCACCTCAATGTAGAAGTTCCGTCCCCGCTTGAATACCGGCAGAGAGTTGGCGTAGGCCGTCGGGTTTACCTTGGGGCCCCCACCCGCCCGAGCCGCTTCTTCCGTTTTAGCCGTCCAGCCTCGGCGCAGGGTTCCGCCCTTTCGCCCACTCTGCTTTGGGTACTTGCCCACCGGCGTCCGAGGGATGACCAGGGCCAGCAGCCGGGCGGCCAACTCATGAGACGCTTCTTCGCAAAATCGGGTCAAATCCATGCTTTGGAGCTTCTGCAAATTTTGCTGCAGCTTCTGAAGCTGCTTGTAATCACATCTTCCCCACTGCATTAGGCCCACCCCTTCCATAACTCCAGCGGAACTTCCTGGTGGCTGGTATAGACCGCCGGAGTCCCGCTCCGGCCATAGTCACGAGTGACTCCATTCTGTGTCACGGTAACTTTTGACCCCTCCGGGATTTCCACAGAGGGGTCAATGTATAGCACCGTGGTCTGGGTCACCTGAGCCGCTTCTTCAGCCGGCTCCGTATTCTTGACCGTTTTGTGGGACAGGCGGCAGGGCTGCTCTGTAGCAGATGCCTGTTCCGTCTGCTCTGTGCGGCCAGTGGTGGGGTTGAGTGCCCCGACCCGCACATATACTGTAGCTTTGCCGGTCCAGAGCCGTTGTATGGCCTTCTTATAGGCCGGGCTATCAATTACCATCGCAGCCTCCTAAACCTCGCCAGGGTACTTTCTGGAGGGTGCATCATGCGATCCAGCAGCGCATCAAATCGGCTTTCTGCGCTGCTGGACCCGTCACTAGCTCCGGCAAAGGTTACAGAGATGTCGCCCTCTGTGATGCTCTTGACCGGGGAATCAAAGTCAAAGCCCTCCAGGTCTCCGGCGGCCTTCTTATTGAACAGGAACTGCCCGGCGGCCATCTCCACGAGCGTATAGAAAAGGCCGTCAGGCAGTTCCCGGTGGTTGATATTTGCCAAAATGTCCAGTTCACATTTTGGAATCAGGTACTCAAGGCTCACTCTGTCGGCTTCCGTGGAGGTGTAGCCCAGCGTGGCCAGCCGGGCCACCACCGCTTCATATACGCTCATCATAGCCGTTAACCCCTGGAGAGGATGCGGGCGATGGGCACGGCCTTGTCGGCCACATAGGATCGCAGGCCCTCGTCACTTTCGCCGGAGTGGACCAGACACCAGTTCTCTCCCTTGGCCAGTTCCTCGTCAGTGGGAGAGAGGGACTGCTGACTCTTCTTCTCATAGGAGATGCCGAAGGGCGCGAACACCTTACGCTGGCGGGTATAAAGGGTATCCTGGCCGCCCTTAGTTTTGGGGTCACGGGCCATCTCGTAGGGTACACGGGCCCCGATGTCCTCGTAGCTGATGCAGCCGTCGCCCAGCACATAGGTCACATACTGCGTCCCGGCCACCACATAGCTGTCAGTATCAGGAGTGCCAGTGCCGAAGTAGGGGGTAACGTCAGACTTATTGATCTGGCCGGTGGTGGCACTGGAATCCTTGACCTGCAATGCGCCGGGAGTCTCCGCATCGGCGGGGAAGTAGCCATCGGTGGCAGGCATACCGTCGTCGACCACTACCAGCTTGCCGTTCCAGGTGTAAAGGGCGAGGTCGCGAGTGATGCCGTCCTTATCGGTGAACTTCAGCGCGGTCAGCAGATTGAGGTTCTCCAAGTTGGTGGACACTGCAGAATGCATGAACACCAGGGAGAACTTCTTCTTGCGGTCACCACAAGCCTGGGCGGTGGCGGAGTTCATAGTGGTGGCCTCTAGGTTTCCGTCCACGGTGTAGGTGTGCTTGGTCACGAACTCTCCGCTCTTGCCCCCAGTCATAGAGAACACGCCCTTGAGGATTGCCAGGATGGTGTCCTGGTCCACATCCTCCCAATAGGCGGCCACCTGCTGGGCCACATTGTCCATCCAGCCCACGCCGCCGGTGATGTCCGTGGAGAAATCCAGCTCAGTCCACGCCTTGGCCCGGCCGATGACGACCACGCCCTGCTCGAAGGTCTTGGTGGAGGTGGCGGTGATGTCGGTCTTGCCGTCGTAGTTCACAGCGTCGCCATCCAGCAGACCACGCATAGCGATCCGAGCATAGGCGGTGCCGTTCTGGGCGGAGAACACGTTGCGGATGTCGGAGTTCCCCGTCAAAGCACGGGACTTGCGGATTTCGTTCAGCCGGGTGCGGGGCACACGGTCTACAGTGTACTTGAACGCCTGAGGGTTAAAGCTCTTCGCGTCAAACTTATCGTTTGCCATAGTTCAATCATCCTTTCTCAGTATCGGTCTCGGTGTCGGTTTTCTTCTTGCGGCCGGATTTGGCCTTTGCTGGCGTGTTTACGCCCGTTTCATCCTCCGGAGTATCCGTGCCCGCCTTGGCCAGTTCAAAGGCGTCAGCGCCCGCCGTAGGCGTGTCGTTGGCAGAGAAATCGCTCATGCGGGCGAGCACCTCGCACGTCACCGCCTCCGCCAATTCATCCAGGGAGGGGATGTGCTCCGCCATGTACTGCACCACGCCCTCTTGAGTGCGGGGCAGTGCAGAAGCTGGCTTGCCGGTCAACTTAGACGCCAGATTTCTCAAAGCATCCTCGAAGGACACGGCACGGGCTGGGATTGTCATGTTTCTCATAGGGTCACCTCTCAGTCCAATTTCGCGTCGGGGTTCTGAGCCAGGTATTCCGCCAGCTCGTCATAAGACATCTCCGAGGGCTTTTTATCGGAGCCGGGCTTGCCCTTGTCTCCGCCCTCTCCGGGCTTCCAGCCGCTGTACTTGCCGTCCTTGGTAGCAAAGAGGAAGCCCGTAGCATCGTCCTTCTTCATCGCCTCCACCTTGGCGGCCAGCGTGACCATTTCCTCACCCACCTTGGCTGTCACTTTGCCATCCACGATTTTGGCGTCCTTGAGGAAATCCTCCAGAACAGCGCGGGTGGCAACTGTGTTTCGCGCACCGGCAGCAGTCAGTTCCGCATCGACAGCGGCGGCCAGACGTACACTAGCGAGTTCCTTCTCATAGGCCGCCTTGGCATCCTTGTTCTGCTGGGTAAGGGTATCGATCTGCTTCTTCAGCTCAGCGTTGTCACCTGCGGCTTCCTTCAGCTGCTCCAGCTGCTTGTCCCGGTCCTTGATCGTGGCGTTAAGCTGGCTCACTTGTGTCTCCGCCTCTTTGAGCTTGGCGGTCTTGTCGTTGAAGTCTGCGCGGGCCACAAACCGCTCCCCCAAAGCCGTGCACACCTTGGCGTCTATGTCCTCCGTGTAGACGTCTCCCAGGATGTCCTTAATCCACTGCAATTTCATAACTGGCTCCTTTCCGCTGCCGTCCTTTTGACCGGGCCTGTCCCCGTATGGCAGCCGCCCTGCTGTGTCCGCTGGGCCAGCGGTATTTTTTTGTATGAAAAAAGCACCGGGCTTTTCAGCTCGATGCTTTCATCAACGATTCGGTTATAGCTGGTCACGTCGGCACCACCAGAACATCCCCGGTTTCCTTCATGACCGCATACTCGGCCTCTTGGCCTTCCACACTGCACAGGAACACGTACTGTTCCCCGGTCGTGGAAATACACTCTTTGACCTCCAAATGATAGCTCTCACCAGTCTCTCCATCCTCCTCTTGGTAGCTCTGGAGAATGGTTCTTGCTTCCTTTTCGCTCACGGCTTCTTCACCTCCACAGTGGCCGCTATGATAGCCTGATCCGTCGTCAGCGCCTTATCGTCCATGCGGAAAAATCCAAATCTCCCCTTGGAGCCCCTAGCGAAGTAACCGGAGGCGTCCATGTTTCCGGTCTGGGGGTCCATGTAATGGACTACCCCGCCGGACTTCTCCGCAATAAATACGTGTGCAGCGGGCGGGCGTCCCTTCCACTTGATGTATATCCCATACCGGGCCCCATCTGGAGCGGCGGCCAGTTCCCGCTTAACGGTGGCCTCCGTCTGGTTGAAAGTGTACGATACCGACCGCCCGGCGGCATCTGCGAAACACTCGGAGCCCCAGAAAATTGTGTTGTTCTTCTTCGGCTTCGGCCGGGCAATGACGTCATACCCACGCCGCCGCAACTCGAAGGTCTGCACACACCTCTGGCAATTCACTCGGTAGCCCTGGTCAGAGGAATAGTTGGGATTTGCTCCGGTAATGGCTGGCTTCATGTCCAGAGATGTGCCCTTAGCGGCCCCTACAGCCTTTTCAACTATGTCCATTATAGCAGATTTCCCAGTCCGCACAACCCCCGTCTTCACGTGGCCTTTCTTCCACTCATCGAAGGTAATGCCCGTGGGAATCTTCCCCGTGGTGCCATCCTCATTCCGCACCCACCGTTCTCCGATGCCCACCATATCCGCAAAATACGGCGCGATGCAGCACCGGCACCAAGGATGCAGCGGCGGGGCTGTCAAGCCCGCCTGGTGTTCAGACATTTTGAACACCTTGCCGTCCATGGAGGCGCACAGTTCACAGGTATCATGGTCGAAGGAGGCCACAAACATATATTCCTTGACCCCCAGGCCGTTGAAGCAATCCTTTTGCCCGGCACTGGAGAAATACGCGCTCTCGGTCATCACCAGGCGGCCCGCTTTAGAGCGGGATACATTGAACTGCTTAGAGATTGCGGAGATGGCCCGATCTGGGCCCTCTCCCCGAATAATCATCTGAGTAAGCTGGGTATTGACGCTGGACACCAAGCTCTGCTTATTCATCCAGCAGCGGTCACGGAAGGTCTGTCCGTCAGCCGTCCACGGTCGGGAGAGAACCTTGGAAACGGTACGCTCGTCGAGGGCTTGCATTGTCCAGCCTACGCCGAGGCCCTTTTGGATTTCATAGGCCGTGTGGTAGTAGCCGCCGGTGTAGACCCGCCGGGCAACGGCATCCAGAGTGTCAAGCTGGTTGGAGTACAGCAACTCGGCTTGTTGCTGCAACTGGAGCTTGAGCGCATCCAGCCGGGAGATATGGACTCTGGCGCTGGCGTTTTCCAGCTCCCTCATCCACGCCCCAGTGAGGGCGTTTTCCTCACCGTGCTTGATATACTCCTCCACCGTCCAGCGAAATTCCTCCAACTCACCACTGTTCAAGAGCCGCTTGGCATCAGCCAGAGTAATCTCGTTATTGTCCGCAAATCGCTGATACCAGGCAGCCACCTGCCGCTCAATTTCCGCCTGGGCTATCCGGAATTGAGCGTCTAGGTTTTCCATGTAGCTGTAGGACTGATTTAGAAGTGCGTCCTCCATGAGCTTTAGCCGCCGAGCCCAATACTCGGAACTACGCTCTGGCAGCTTATTCGTCGCCATCGCCATCACCGCCGGTCACGCCGTCTTGGGGGTCCCCGCCCTTTTTCCGGTTTGCCATGAAGGCGGCTTGGTATGGGTCTTCCGTGGCCTCCTTCTGTTCTTTCTTGATGCGCTCCAGCTCTTGCTCCGGGTCGGAGATCCACGGATGGTTCTTCACGATAGTTTCATTGGACAAAATACCCACGGAGTTCTTGCAGTTGTTGATGGCCTCGGTTTCGTTGATAAGCACGTCCCGGTCAAAGATAACCTTAACTTCTTCTCCCTCGAAATTTCCCTTTCCGGTGTTGGCGAGGTGCTGGTTGACAAACCAGAGCAACTCCTCCATGGCGGCCTGAAACTCGATTTCGATGCCGTTGGCGTCCAAATCAATGTCCGAGTACATGGACTGGATATTCATCTGATTGGGGTTTCCGCCCATACGCTCGTCCTTGGCGTCGTAGCCCCTGGCGTTTTCAATGATAGCATCCTTTAACAGCGCGAGAATCACTTTGAAATTCTCAGCGTTGACCTCAATTTCCAGAGTGCTTGCCCCACCCTCGGAGCCCTCATAAGACCGGACTTTGATGATGCCATAGGTTGCCAGATTTCGGCGGAGGCGGCCCAAATCCTCCCCGTCATAATTTTTGATAACGATGACGGTATTGTGGATGTCCTCCTCCATACGGTCAGCAAAGGCCGATAAAATCTGATTATAGGCATCCTGGAGACACTTCACTTTGGATAGCAACGGGATTTCGTGGTGAGAGGACTTAAAGCAAATCAGAGGTATCCGTTTCCAGTTATATCCACGCTGTTCCCCGGTTTTCGGGTCTGGGGCCGTGATATAGTCCCCGGACCTAGCACTGCTATCAGGCTCCAAGGTCCCGTCATCGTGCCGGATGAAACAATCCACCCCGCCACCATGCAGCACCTCTACTTTTATCACGGCTTTCGGGATTTCGGATTCATCGTATTCCTCTACCGCGTACACGTGGACAGCGGCATCCAAGATGGTATGATCTGCGTCAGCCCAGAAAGGAAGCACTTCGTCAGCCGGGAGCCGCTTAAACACCAGTTCTCCAGCATCATAATACAGGTAGAGCCAGCTTTTGCCCCCAATCCAGGCTCCTTCGCCCAGATTTCGCATTACTCGTCGGAAACGGGAGCCAAATACCTGGGAAAGCGCCTCCGCATAGCCCTTATCCTCCGTGTCAAATGAAAAGGGCCGCCCGAAAGAATAGTTTGTCTTCTGGTCTACCATCTTCGCATATTGATTGCTAATGAGCCGATTATTAGGCAGGTGCCGGACTTCAATGGGATCGCCGTTGTCATCTATGGCCATCCGCCGCTTTGCGAGGATGTCCTGCTGGTTATCATAGTACATCTCTCCCGCAAGCTGGCGCTTCCGTTCCGGGGAGCGGAGCCACGCCGTGATCTCCAGCTCCAGAAAACGCTTATCCGTCATACCCCGACGGAAGTCCGTATCCGTGCGTCCAATGCAGTCACCCCGCAGATTGAAGTTCACCATTTCTCTTTCCCCCCTTTCCCTTGTGTCTCTACAGCCGCAGAAAAACCGATGGGCAGGGCCTTGCTTTTCTCTAGCGTGAGGGTCTGCCCAGGAAGCTCCACTTCAATCCGCAGGGTGCGGTATGGTAGTCGCTCGGCCCATTGTTCGATTTTATCTAAGACATATCGCTGCTCAAACATAAAGCACCTCACGCAGTGGGGCCGATACTGAAAATATCAGGCCCGAATACCTTGTGGACGAAGTAGCGCACATCGTCCATAGCGTGGTCGTTTTCTTTGATGGGTCGGTCAAAGCCCGCCTTTTCGTCCCAGCGGTAGAGCTGGAACTCCCGGATACAGTCCCGGCAGCCCTCGCAGAAGAAAATCTCCCCCGTTTTAAGCCTGGTGGCGACGTTGCGAATACCATCCAGGACAGAGTTAGATGCTTTCTCCGCATAGAACCGGCCGTGCCGCCGGATGGCCTCTATGAAGCTGGCAGCCGACGGGTCCACGATGACCGCCCGGATTGACAGGTCCCCGGCCAGCTTCTCCAGCTCGGCGTAGTATTCCTCGTCCGTCAGCTGGCGGCCCACCTTCCGGCTGTCGTAGTAGTACTCCCGAATGCGATACCATTTCCCCTGGGCCTTGCCCCAAAGCCCCATGCTGGTGGGGTTGGCGGTGCCGTAGTCCACGGAGATATAATACCGCTCGTATGGCCGGGGCTTATCCGGCACCACATGAAAATCCCGGTTGAACATGGTGTAGATCAGCCCCTCGGCCACCACCCACAGCCCCAGGATATAGCGGTCGTAGAATACCCCGGAAAACTGCCGCTCATAGCGGGCCCGGACCTCCGGGGCCAGCGCCGGGTTATCGTCCATAGTGAAGTGAAGGTGAAGCGCGTTCATTTTCTTCGGGTTATCGCCCTCGATCCAGTTTTTATAAAACCAGTGTTCGGGGCCTTCCGGGTTGCAGTTGAACCATATCTTGCTCCCCTTGATGGAGCACCGGGCAAGGGCCTGTTCCACGAAGGACCGGGGCATGAGCACCACCTCGTCCAGCAGGGCCCCGGCCAGGGTAATGCCCTGGATCAGCATATAGGAGCTCTCGTCCCGGCCGCCGAACAGGAAGTAGGTGTTCTCCCGCCCCAGGCCGTCTGAAATAATCAGCTTGTTTTCTGACCGGCGCTCCACGATAGTCAGCTCCGGCGGCACCCAATCCCGGAGGTTCAGAACCACATTGCGCCGCAGGCTCTCGATGGTCTTGCCGCACAGCGCGAACCGCTCCCCGTTGAAAGTCGCCATGCTCCAGAGGATGAACCCGACGGTCATGCACACCGTTTTACCGGATCTGATGGAGCCATCACACAGAAGGACGTCCCGGCCACGGAAGCGGGGCTGCTGCCACCAGAGCATAGCTAACTTTTGCCGCTTACTCAATCTCCGGTAAATCATCCGTGTCAATCTCCCCCGTCTGCATGATGGCTTCCAACAGGTTATTCACGGCACCAGGGGCGGCGGCCCCGGAGGACTGTTCCTGCTTGAATTTCAATTCTTCCTGGCGCATCTTCAATTCGGCCTTTCGAATATCCAAGGCAGGACTTTCCCCGGCGGTGTCTCGGATGAACTCCGCCGCCCTGACGTCGCCTTTCATAGCCTCCAGCATAATACCGGCGAGAAGCGCGTCCTGATAGGTTGCATCGTCCGGTGTATAGCCGAAGGTTTTCAGTAAGGTTTTCACAGTCCCCATGAATGGGCCCCGCTCGTTCATGGGGATCTGCGTATTCAGCAGCATGGCCGCAGCCTGACGCATGGCCCTCTTTCGTCGTCGGGATGCCCCGGAGGCCACACCGGCCTTCCGGCCGTTTTCTACTGCGTCCTTGCCGCTTTTGAATTGCGTGGCTTTTCCCTTCTTCAAGTTTTCCGCATTGGCCATACCACCACCTTCCTCCCAAACGCGGGCCGCACTGTCTATCGTCTATGATAAGTCTCCGGGTCCGCTATGTTGTAGGTGCACCAGGTACAATCCCGGATGCAACCTCTGCACTCTTTCGGTGCTGTGTCCGAATCGAACACCGGGGCTTCCCCGCCCAGGGCGAGCAGCTCCCTTCGCTCTAGCCTTGGCCGATCCCAGGACGGCTCCCAGGTGGCGCAGCTTTCGTCCTGCTCCACCCATAGCCCGCTCCCTCGCTCCATCTCCCGAACGGCGTCCACTAGCAAACGGACTCCGACAGGGAAGATGGCCCGCCACAAATCGTGGTAAGTCCACCCAGGCTTAATCCATACCAGCTCTTGTCGGAGGATGTCGCCTCCGTCGGTCTTATCAGTCAGCCGGTACACGGTCCCGCCGGAGACATAATCCCCCATGTGGACTGCCCAGCGGACTGCATCTTTCCCCCGGTGTCTAGGTAGCAGCGAGGGGTGGAACCCTATCCCGCCAAACTGGGCCCGTTTCAGGCACTGGCTGGAGATCAGCCAGTGAGAGTGGGCCGCCACAATCAACTCCGTGCCATCGGGGATAAAGCTGGACACCAGGCTTTTGCAGTCCGTTACCAGCGGCAGCCCTTTAACTGCCGCATAGCCATATAGCTTGTCCTGGTGCTTCTGGGGCGGGGCCGGGGCCACACCCACAATCTCATGCCCGGCATCCAGCAGCGCCCGGCAAACCTCTTTCCCGAAGCTACGCTGACCACAAAGAAAAATCTTCATCCCTCTACCTCCCCGATGTACTTGAAGCCCTGCACCGCCCGGAAGTGTCCGCCATAACCAGACCCTATTCCGACCTTCCCGTGCCTGACTCTGGAGCTTTTGATGGTTGCCGCCGACTTCGCCTTGTTGCCGCCGAATAGGACAGCAGAGCACTGTGTCCACTTTGGGCTACGGCGAAGAGCGGCGCACATCTGGGGATGACTTGTGTGAAAATACAAGGGGTATTTGTGGCCGCCACGGCCCCCTCCTTGCTTATGGTACTCAGCGACCCAGTTTAGGAATCGCATCCCGACACCCGCCCCCTGCCACTCAGGCATGGTCACCAAGCGGGTCCCGCGATACCCTCGGACCTCAAAGCGAGGAGCCACCGCCATGTGACACGCCAACTCCCCATCTACAGTCCCGATAAAGTACTCCCCTGCCACCGGCATGGGGAGGTCTAAATAATAATGCGGCTTAAAATACTTCCAGTAACTCTGGTTGACCTTCCATATTTCAAGCTCAATGGTTGGCCGCTGTCGGGGAACCCCACGTTCAAAGGTCCTCGTCTTGGTATCGATGACCCAATCCGGCTGTATCCAGTCCAGAATGTCATAGTGGGGTGTGAGTAACACCACCTTCCCTCCGGGGTTTCCCCGCCGCCACGCCTTCTGAAACGCCTGGGAGCCGATTCGGGCTATCTGGCGATCCACCACCGATGTGAACTCGTCAATAACGATTTCCTGGGGCTTTTCACAGATAATACGGGCCAGCCCCACACGAAACTGCTCGCCGTTGGACAGCACCCTGAAGGGGCGGAGCCAGGACGGCACGGAGCCGAGGCCGACATTTGCCAGCGCCCCGGTCACCTCATTGAAGTCCCCATCCGGGGCGATGCAGTCGATCACCGGCTTATCCGGGGCCCAGCCCGCAGAATAGTCGTATATCTTATCGGTGCCGAAGATAGTCCGCCCGATAGAGGTCTTCCCCGATCCAGACGGGCCCACGACCACCCCGATACTCCAGTCACCGGACAAGTCGGCGTCAATCTCTAGATCGAAGTTACAGCCGTTTTCAGCATTGAACAGGCTTTTCACCCTGGCGGCCCGGTAGCTATTGAAGTCACTGACGTGGTTATGGACTTCTATCCTGGTCATACGGTCACCACCCGGCAATCGTAGCCCATGCCGCACAGCTTGTTATAGCACGCCTCTTGCTCGGCCTCGTCCTTCAAAATAACCGTGACACCGTACTGCTGGGAGTATTCAAACTCGGACTTGGAGAAATCCCCCGGCTTTTCCGAGCTCGCCGGTTCTTCCCCGGTTCCAATCCCCCAGTCAAGGTCCAGGCCGCCAAGGTCCAGCCCCTCCAGCTCTTCCTCCAAAAGGTCAATGTCCCAGGTCGCCAGCTCGTTAGTTTTGTTATCCAGAAGGCGGTACTTCCGCTTCTGTTCCTCGGTCAAGCCCTCTTTGACGATGAACTCGGCCTCTTTCCGCTTCAACCGCTTTAAAGCCCGATACCGGGTGTCCCCCGCAAGAATGATACCATTTTCGTCAATGATAATCGGCGCGATATACGTGCACTGCTGAATACTCTCCATCACCGCCGCAACGGCATCAGCGTTCTTTCTGGGGTTTCGCTCATACGGACGAACTTCTGACAGCTTCTTTGTTACCAGCTGCATATCCATTTTTGCTTACTCCTTTTTGTGGTGTGCCCGCCGTTGGTGACGTTGGCGACCGCCGCCAGCTCGGACCTGCCTCCGTGCAAAGGAGAAACACAGAGACCAGATAGACCTCCCTTCAACAAAAGTGGCGGCCCCCGAAAGCGGAGGCCGCCTGGCTTGGTTGGAATTTTACTCAGTAGCATTATAGCACGGGAGTTTAGAAAAAACTTCCCGTCTTTTTCCCATCTTTCTTTTACTCAGTCTCCGTCACACCATACAGCGCCAAAGTGAAATGCCGCAGGGCACTGTCCCGTTTACGGTAGATTGTAGACTGTTCCACATTGAGCCGCTCACACAGCTCCCGTGCGGCCCCCTTGGCCTGGTGGATGTAAAACCGATCCAACACCAGCCGCTCCTCGTCGTCCAGAACTCCAAGTGCTGCATCCACGACACCTACCCATAACTTGGATTCCTGCAATCGACGCTCCAGTTCATCCCGGTGGATGATATTGGACAACATGGCATCCTCCCTAGTGCTCCCGCCCCCCGAAATCGGGGTGCTGTCTGTAGTAGCACTGCGGATGCTGGTATAGCCTATCTCCAATCGCCGGATCTCCTGAGGGATAGTCTCCAGGGCCTTTTGGTGCGCCTCGTAATTTTTCAGCTTGTCAATTGCTTCGCGCTTCCAGTTCATGCTCTCACCTACTTTCTTTCCGTCTCTGCGGCCTTCTTTGCCCATATCACGCCGGGGTCCTTATCCGTAAGTACCCGCCCGCTGGCACACATCACGCACTTAATGCGCCACTTTGGCTGTCCAGGGGACGCGCCGTAGACCCGCTCGAAATGCCCATAGCCCGGCTCCACCCAGGCCCCGCAGCAGTAGCACCGGCCCGGATACTTATTTCTAGCCATAGTCAAGCCACCCCTCTCTTATATTTGTTCACTCTGGCCTTGATGGCCTCCATCATAGCCGCTTGCCCATCCGCCTTTGCATCTAAAGACCGCATAGCATCTTCCTCTACGGTTCCTTCAGCCACCAGAACGATGACGCTCGTGGTATGTTTCTGGCCCTGACGATACAATCGGTCGATAGTCTGTTCCCACAACTCCAGGTCGTAGATCGGCCCAAACCACACAACGATATGCCCGCCGTCCTGCAGGTTTAGACCATGCCCGGCTCCCGCCGGGTGAAGCAACAGCAATGGGATTTCTCCCGCGTTCCATGCAGCTATGGTTTCGCTGTCTTTCAGCTGGACCGCCTGAGGAAATCTGGCCATAATACGGTCCCGCTCGTGCTGATACCGATAGGTCAAAAGCACCGGCTCCCCGTTTGCTTCCTCCAGAATGTCCTCCAGGGCATCCAGCTTTTCGGTATGCAGTTCGTGGGGCTGGTGATCCTCGTCATAAATTGCCCCGCCCGCAATCTGCAACAATTTACCATTGACAGCTGCGGCGCTCCCGGCGTCAATCGTTGCCCCGGCAAGGGGGAGAACAGCTTCCCGCTCCATGCTGTTATACATGGCCCTAACCCCTGGGGAGAGAACCACTGACCTGATAGTTTCCACGAGTTCCGGCATTTTCACGTTGCCCTTGGTTTCCAAACTGACACAGATGTCCCCAATCCTCGCATATATCTCGTCCTCGGCTCCATCACACGGCACCCACTCATAAACAACATATCCATTCCGGCGTCCTGGATTGAAATACCGCCGCTTGTACTCCGTGAAGGTCTTGCCCAATCGCTCTCCCCGGTCCAGTAAGTAGACCTGGGCCCATAAGTTCAATAGACTCTTTGGCCGGGGTGTGCCAGTAAGCCCCCACAAGTACTTCACTAGAGGGCGTACCTTCCTAAGCGCCTTAAATCGCCGGGCGCTCGGATTCCGAAAGCTGGAAAGCTCGTCTATAATGACCACATCGAAGGGCCAGTTCATCCCGTATGCCTTCACCAGCCAATCCACGTTCTCCCGATTTATACAATAAATATCCGCGTCCGCCCGGAGAGCTGCCCGTCGCTCTTTTATGCTTCCCAGCACCCGGCTCACCCGCAGATGCTGTAGATGATCCCATTTGGCGCTCTCGCGGCTCCAAGTATCCTCGGCCACCCGTAGGGGCGCGATCACCAGAACCTTGGACGCCTCGAAGGTATCATACAACAGCCGCTCTGCCGCCGTAAGTGCCACCGAAGTCTTGCCCATGCCAGGCTTTAGAAAAAGGCCGGCTGCTGGGTGTTCCAACAAGTAGTCGATACAGAATTTCTGATATTCGTGGGGGTTGTACTGCATACGCCCACCTCACAATCTTCCCGAGTAGTATTCATCCCACAGCTCAGCCCAGTGTTCTTCGACTTCTTCAAAACAGTCGCTACAACAGGTCACATAGTTGCTTTCTTCATCGTGGTACTGGGTACTTTGTCTGCGACGCCTCGGATATTTAAACCACCGGCCGCAGCCAGGGCAGTACCCAAAAAGTCTCCGAACGATATTCATGTGATTTCCTCCAGCATACTGTCGACAGCGTCCTTGCTGTCCGGTACAAAGACTTGAAACCCCAGTGCTCGCAGCCGCTCATGCATCAGCTGCTGTTTCAGCCTGGGTTTTTTACCGAGGTCCTTCGTTTCCGCGAAGTAGACCCGCCCCCCAGGTAAAACTATCAGGCGATCCGGCACCCCAGTCCGACCAGGGCACACCAGTTTTAAAGCTATTCCCCCTGCGGCCTTCACGCGCTGCCGCAAATATGCTTCCACTGCTTTTTCCATAGGTTCCTCCATGAAATCGGCAATCGTCTGCCGATTTCCGTAATAGCTTCAAATCCGAAATCGCTTGCGGATTTGGTAGTGATGTCCCCCGTGTCGCAGAGCTCTCACGCGCATATATAGCACACGCGCATTAGGCGGTCGGCGCGGGAGTTTTCTGTCTAATCTATTTATTTCATAATTCGTTGTGGTACAAGCGGGACAAAATGCGGAAACCTCTTGCCCCGCATAGATTTAGCGCGTATCTTTCTAGTGCTACACGAGAGGGACACCGGGGACAAGCCCCGCCCCCACCTGTGCCTTTTGTCCCTCCCGTGTCGCACCCTGTATCAATCATCAAGAGACACGACGGAAGCGTGTCTGCTGGCCGTATGGGCCACACCGCTGGCGCTTTGGTTCTTCCTTCCAGCCCCGGAGTTGCCGCAGAATGGCGTTGACCTCAGCGCGGTCCTGGCGGGGGAAGCGATGCGGATCATTACCAAAGCACTCAGCCCATACCTCCACGGCGCTGATATAGTCCCGCCGCACGGTGCCCGCCTCCCGAATACTGTCATCTTCCTGGAACCATCCCCGGCGCTTCTCGGCGCTCATACCGGCCCAGCTCGTGGGGAGTAGGACTTCCAAGTAGTCCTCCACCAGCCCCCGGCGGGGATCGTCCTCGGTGAAGTCTTGCTGCTGTTCCTGGGCGCTTTCTACCAGCTCTGGGGGCAAGGTCAACTTCTCCCCGGCCCGATAGCGCGTGACGGCTTCCGCCCACATCTGGTCAATGACCGGCTGGGTCAGGTCTCCCCACACCGTCTTGCTCGGTGCAGCTTCCCCCAGACGGACCGGCCAGAATCGCCGGTTGCCCGTGTCATCCCGCAGGAAAGCCGTGCTATTGGTGGTGCCAATGAACACACACCGCCGGGGATGATCCTCCACCCGACGGCCATAGGCGGCCCGGTAGCTGTCCACCGTTTTTGAGATGAAGTTCTTGGTTGTCTCAATTTCAATTTTTCGCATGGCCGCCAGCTCGCCAAGCTCCACCAGCCAAAACCCCTGGATGCCCTCATAGGCTTCCTTGGTCCCGATACCAGCCAAGCTATCGGTGTACCAGCCGTTGGACATCTTCGCCACTAATGTACTTTTCCCTCGGCCCTGTGGGCCCGACAGGGTCAGCACATAGTCGAACTTACAGCCGGGGTCATAGATGCGGGCCACAGCAGCCGTGAAGGTCTTACGGGTCACCGCTCGCACATAGGCTGTATCCTCCGCCCCCAGGTAGTCCACCAATAGAGCATCTAGCCGCTCCACACCATCCCAGGTCAGGCCATCCAGATAGTTTTCTATCGGGTTGATGGTGTTGTCCTTAGCCGCGGTTATCATGCCATCCATGATTTTCTCTTTTCCGGTCAGCTTGTAATACTTCTCCAAGTACCGGCGCAGGGCGGCATCGTCGCTGTCACTCCAGGTGCTTCCGTTTACCGTGTCCATGACCTCCCGCCAAGGGAGGCTCCGAAGGGCGACAGGACGCACCTTGAGGTCATTGTAGGCTATGGCTCCTTTTAGCAGGGGATCATGGCGCATGATGATATACGCGTTGTCGATAGTGGAGAGGACCTTGCCCTTGCGGTCCACCTCTAGCTCGTCGGCCCAATTGTCGTCGTCTGGTTCCGCCGAGCCCTCAAAGTCGGCCTTTGCCCGATCTAATCGTTCCTTGTTCAGCAGTCGCTTCACTGCCGCATCAGCGGCGGCCAGATCGGACATCGCAAGGAACGACGGGCGACGGTTGATAGGGGTATCCTGTGGCACGTCCTCGTCCCGCTCCCCGTACAGGTGGATGCGGACCAAGTCGAAGGCGTTGCACAGGCGGCCGGAAATCGGGTCGGTAGCGTGATTGGAGTACACAAACTCGCCGCCGTCGTAGACCACCAAGCCAGCCGCCGTGGAGCCCTTAGCGTAGGTGTAGCGGCCTGGAAGAGCGCAGGGGGTATAAACACCCGGCAAGAACTTATCAATAGCCGTCTCGACGTCGTAGCACCGGCAGAAGGCCCCTATCAGCCCTGGCTTCTCCAGTGGGTTTCCCTGCTTCTTGGCCTCCCGTTTTCTAGCGTCCTCCGCTCTGGCCGCCACCGGCCAATAGGAGGTGTCCCTCCAGTCCGGGTATTGTGCCAGAACCATATCCGGGTCCAACCAGGGCGCATCCCGGAACTCCGGCTTGAACTCACCATTTGCGGCGGTGCTGGGGTAGTACATAATGCGGGTCGGCTGATAGGTCGTGTCGTCAAACTGTTCCATGCCCAGGTCATAGGCCACCCGTCGGCCCACCGCCTCGTACTCTTCCGCCGACACCTGCCGTCGGAGGGGCATCACGAGCCGGAGCCTGGGCTTCTCCGGGGTATGCTTATGCGTGGGGTATGCGGCGACGGCGCAACCGTACACCAAATCAACGGTATCAATGAGATCTGGCTGAGCAAAGTCGGCGTCAAGAGTCAGCAGGGTTCGGTGCTCCAGGTTTTCGGCCTTCCGGCTTCCCTCCCTCAGCCAGCCGCCCACGTAGGCTCCCACATCCTTTATGCGGTCCTGCTCGTCCTTGCTCATTTTCATATATTCCTGTAAAGTCTCTTTCGTCTTAGTAGTCGTGAGCACAGAGCCCAAGAACTCAGACCACTGGAGAGACTTGTTTTTTCCCCGCTTGGCCATTCGGGAGGAAAACGTGGCGATATGCACCTCCCCGTCATATTTAAGGCTGATGCTTGACACCATGCTCCCTCCTTTCTTGGTTCAAAAATTGCCTGATTACTGGCATATCTCGGTCAAACACGGTGCAGTGCTGCGTTGCGTCCATACGGGCGTAAAGGATGAGGGGTGTTTTCCTTCCTGGCCGCCTTGCCCTCAGCACCTCAAACAGGCCCTTTGTCGGCTCGATAATCCAGCCGGTATCCTGTAGCCAGCTTTTGAAAGCTGGAAGGTGTGAAAGGTGCAGTGTGTGTCTATTTGCCAAGGAAATCACCTCAATCTTTCATGTAGAAACTGGCCTCGAACCCAGCCGCCCGGAGGGGTAGCCCAGGGGCCCACGGTAACGGACGGCCCATGATTTCCTGCATATCCTTTAGGGACCCCTCGCTCTGAGGCATATCCGCTATGACTTCGTCATGCACGTGAAACACGATGCGGTATCCGGCCTTGTCCAGTGCGGCCATGGCATCTCGGAGACAGTCCCTCGCGGTGGCCTGGGTGATGTTCTCCACTAGCTTCCCGCCGTAGGATTTCTGCCGAACCCACTGCTTGTTCTGGCCAGTCCCCAGGTAGGTCAGCCCCAGCTTTTCAAACTGCGGTTCCGGCTTCAGCTCCGGCCGGTAGTAGGCCAGTCGCCGCCCGGAGGGCAGGGTGATGAACAGATACCCAGCCTCGCACTCGAAGTGAATGCCGTGATCCAGGGTGGCCGGGCGGCCCTGTACGGCCCCGATAGCCGCTTCCTCGACCTCATACCAGAAACGCACAATGTTCTGGTTGGCCTTGCGCCACCGGCGCACAATGCCAGGGAGCTCGTCCTCCGGGATGCCGCTTTTCAGGGCCCCCATCTGGATCAGCGCCCCGGTGCTGCCCTGGTAGCCACAGGCCAAAGTGGCGACTTTCCCTTTTGACCGGAGATCCGCACGGGGCCCGCCTTTCTTGATGTCGTCCTTCGGCACGTGGAACATCATAGAGGCCGTGGCCTCGTAAATCAGGCCGTCGCCGTAAAATTCCTGCAACACCCACTTCTCCCCTGCCAGCCATGCCAGCACCCGCGCTTCAATCGCACTGTAGTCGCAGACGATGAAGCGGCACCCCTCGGAGGGAATGAAGGCCGTGCGAATGAGCTGGGACAGGACGAAAGGCGGAGAGCCATAGGCCAGCTCCAGGAGGTCAAATTCTCCGTTCCGCACAAGCCCCCGTGCGGTCTCCAGGTCCGGCAGCTTGTTCTGCGGGAGGTTCTGGACCTGGACGAGCCTCCCGGCCCAGCGGCCGGTGCGCCCGGCTCCGTAAAACTGGAGTAGGTTGTGCACCCGGCCGTCCCGGCACAGCCCCCGCGCCATGGCCTCGTACTTCTTCACGGAGGTCTTTCCCATTTCCTGGCGGAGCATCAGCACCCGCCGGGTGGTGTCATCCTGGGCAGCGGTCAGCAATGCGGGAATGGCCTCTTTGTCCAAGCTGTCAGTCACCAGCCCCCGCCCGGCCAGCCAGCCTTTCAGCTGGGAGTCGCTTTTGGGGTTGGGGAGGCCGGTCAGCTCCTGGGCTTCGTCCTTCAGCCGGGCAGAGTACTCCGCATCCAGCTTGAGGGCCTGGTCCACCAGCGCCACATCCAGGCGCACCCCTCGGTCGTTTATGCGCTGATCCAGCGCCCAGGCATCTAGTTCGGCCTGGGGCCGGGGCCAGCGGGAGAGTCGTTCCCGGATGTCGGTTTCTACATCCACATCCCGGATGTTATACCGGCGGAACAGCTCCCACTTTTCAGGGGCGTCCGCCGGATAGCGGCGGACGCCGTCCTTCGTAGGCTTGCAGAAGTAGCGGATAAGCTCTTTCCCTTCCTCCATCTTCTGCTTCTCCAGGCCCAGAGCCGCCCCCACCTGAGCCAGTGTGCCCGGCAGCCCCAGGGTGGCCGCCTGGACCATTGTGCAGCGCCACTGCTCTGGGGGCATGGGACAGTCAAAATACTGGGCCAGACAGGTTCTTTCAAAAGCGGCATTGTAGGCGGTCTTGGTGACCTCTGGGGCGGTGAGCAGACACAGAAACTCGTCCAGGTCACCGGCCGGAAGGTCCGAGGCCGTCACCGGCAGGAAGGTGATCGTCTCCCCCGCCCCGCCGGTCAGGTCAATAATTCTGGTGGGGCGGTCGTCCACCTTGTAGCCTATCAGCAGGATGGTGAAATCGGGGGCCTCCGTATAAGGCCGGACACCAGCTTTCGCCAGGTCGACGCTGGAATAGGTTTCAATGTCCACTCCCATAATCATTCCAAAGAAACCCCTTTCACGCCGTCAATTACTGCCCCGGCAATCCCCAGCAGGTTGAGGTCTGTAACCGGGATTTCACGCACCCCGCCCCCATGTGCGTGTTCGTACTCAATACGGACGACTTCCACGTGCTGGAGGTCATAGTAGAGATACGCCACCCGCTGGACCTGGCCGCCGGTTGCTGCCTTCATCATAGCTGAGAGATAGAACTCAACAAATCGCTTTTTACTCATCCTCTTTCACCCCATAAAGCGCTTCTCGGACAGCCAAGTATGTGAGTTCTAATTTGCTATGCACCTTTTCCAGCGAAATTTCTTTGCTATACCCGTCTCCCACCGCAGTTGGGGGATCATAGATTACAACGATTTTTTCTTCGCCGGTCTTAGGGTCAAATTCGTGCTTCACCGTACTGTAGCCCCCGCTGGCGATCTCTAACAGGTTAGATAGACAATAGTCTACAAAAGCCTTATAGCAAGGCTGGTGTGGGGCTTCCACGCCTAACTTTTCCAGTTCACAGTCCATGCGCCCGTATTTCTCGCAGTACCTCATAATTTCCTCCTTATATGCAAGCCCGCTCCCACCGCACCAATAGAGGGGGGAGCAGAGGGAGCGGGTTAGATAGGTTTACATGATGTCGTCCAGATCTCCGGTATAGTCGTCGTTAAAGTCATCCTCGGCCTTGCTGCCGCCAGCCAGGCGCTCGCCGTCGCTGACCTTCTGCAGATTGTTCAGGCCCACGGCCACACCGTTGTTGCCGTTGGTGGAGAAGGGATAGAACATCAGGGAGAACCGACAATAGCAGCCGCTATAAATTTCTTCTTGATCCAGAATCGGATTGCGGGCCAGATCCACGACCCCCGGCCGCTTGTTGGAATTGGCATTGATGAAGTAGCAGCCCTGGAAAGCCTCATCCTCCGGGCGCTCTTCGTCGCCGTCTCGCATGGGCAGCTTCAGCTTGCTCTCCGGGGGCCGCTTACCCTTCCACTTGGACTTGATACCGTCTTGAATCGCCGCCTCCGTGGCCGCCCGGACTTTCTCCGTCATGGCCTTGTCGGTCTTGGGCCAGATGATACAGGCGCTGTACTTGGCCGGGGAGTTCTCGTTCATGCTGGAGGGCTCCCAGATATGGGCATAGGACAGGCGGCACTTGCCGGTGATAACCTTGCAGGGGTTGTTGACGTTGTTAGACATTTGATTACATCCTTTCTTGTTATGGCGGGGCATATACCCAGCCGGGCTTTTCATGTTCAAAATTCTATCGATCTGAGCGTCTGCGATTTCTCCCATAGGTTAGCCCTCCGCAAAATCTTCAGCGGCCTCGGCGGCGGGGTCAAGCGGGGGGCGGCTGTCGCTCTCCGGCACCAGCGTGGGATCTCCGGCCGGCTTGGTGATGTAGGCTCCCGCCAGTTCCCCAAACCGTTTCTTGCCCACGAGCTTTTCCATAGCCGTCAGCCCGAGCAGTTCTCTGGGCTTGTAGATATCGGCCACCTTATAGCCCGCTTTCCGCAGAGCGGCGGCGATGGCGTCCTCGTCGGTGTACTTCCGGTTGCTCCGGCCCTCGACCACCTTGTAGCCGGGAAAGGTCACTTCCCCGCTTGTGGCGGCTTTCAGGGCATACTCCGACACCTTCTTGGCCCATGCTTGGAGAGCGGGAAGCCTATTCAGTACGTCCGAGATTTCTTCTGGAGACAGCATCGGCGGGTCCGCAAACTCCCGACGGGCAATTTCCATCTGATAGTCCCGGTGGGCCCGGCAGACGGCCGCCGCCTTACACCAGCGGCATTGTGCCTCTCCGGGGCAAAAATCACCTTTCCCCTCCCAGGCCAGAGCGGCCTTTGGCTTTAGCTCGGTCTCAGCCCAGGTCAACAGCTCGTCCGCCGTCATGCTGGCTGAGGATACGTTATCCAGCCGGGGTTGAAAAATTGTCATGCGAATAGTATCGATCTGGTAGGCCCAGGACAAGGCCAGATAGCAGCCCAGACCGTAAATCCGCATCTGAGGGTTGCCCTCGGCGCTGACCGGCACTCCCTTTCCGTACTTCAGGTCGATAACGTCCATGACCCCGTCGGAGAGGATGATTGCGTCCGAGGTGCCGAAGCCTCCTGGCACGTATTCCTCAAAGCGCACGGTCTGCTCAATGAAGATGCGGGGATCTTCGCACCGGGTCCTTGCCTCGGCCATACGTTCTTCAATAAAAGCAGCATAGCTCTCCATGTGCTCACCCATTGAGCCCGAATAGAGGGGGTCTGCCTGGGCGTGTTCCAGCTCGGCAGTAATGTCCACCCCTTCCCAGCGTTGCCGCAAAAGCAGTTCTCCGATTCGGTGAGCAAGGGTGCCTTCTTCGGTGTAGGTACTGCCTTGGTCCGCCAGGCCCTCCCCCAACCGGGCGCTAGGGGGACAGGCCAACCACATACTGGCGCTAGAGGGCCCCAGCAAGGCATGGAAATCAGGCATCTTCCCCACCAGCTTTCTCTCCGGCGTCCAGCTCGTCGAGCTTGGCCAGGAACGCCGCCCGGTCCTTCTCGGCGATGGCGGACATCCCGGAGGCCCCGAACTGCTTGAGGATGGCCACGATTGCTTCTTTCCCGTGCTTGCGGGATGCTTCGATTCCGCGCTCCCTCACCTGCGCCACCGTGGGGGGTGTGGGGGCGTCCTCAGCCGAGACAGCAGGAGGGGTAGTGGGCGACGGGTCAGAAGGGGGAACAGTCTGGCCACTCGTTGCCGGAGCCGGGCCAGGGGCATCCGTTTTCCCAGAGGTAGGGGTGGCGGCAACCTCAGCTTTCTGGGCGTTTTTCTCTGCCTCCAGAATGTGGTTTGCTGCGGCGTACACATCCGGGTTGCTTACGCAGTGGAGCCCGAAAGCCGTCAAAGACGCCAGAGCCTCCAGCGGAGTGTCGCCGGTAATTTCGATTTTCACCATTGTTTTCCGTCCTTTCTTTCAGATAAGTGCCGTCCCTTCAACAACGGCAAAGCATACTTCCGCCGGGTCATATCCGGCTAGGAGCAGGTCTCGCAGCAGCGAAATCTTGATAGACTTTCGAGGCCGATCCAGCGCCAGTGCAGGACAGTTGTCTGTGCCCATGCAGGTGGAGAACTTACAGTTCAGACACACCTTGGCTTCCTGCTGTTTAGTCATTCCGCGCCCCGCAGTTCCTCCGCCAGCTTCATACCCAGGCGGAAACCGTTGATAAAGCCCTGCTGCTCATAGGCCAAACACGCAGCTGACTGGCAGTCATCCAGTTGACTGAGCTGAGCAGGGTCCTGTAACTGAAGCCCCTTCATGTGCTCTGAGAATAGCTGATCAGCCCGGCAAACAGCTTCAGTGCGCTCATACAGCTCGCCCAAGTTCAGTCCATCCTTCAAGGGTAGTTCCATGTCGCTGCAAGCCCAATACAGGCGCTCGATGAAATCGCGACTCATTCTTCAGACCCCCTTCCCTTTCAGCAGTTCCCGCAGCTGGGGGAGCCGCTTCATCGTCGGGAAGTTGCGCGATTTCACGCCGCTTTGCTAAGAGCGCCTCTCGCGGTTCCGGCTTCAGGCTTTTCGTAAGATCGAACACCTCGCTATCCAGTTTTTCGACCTCCATGGCTTTTCTGGCGGCCTCTGCACCACGCAGGTGCGGCTCAATGCCGGGGAAATCCCGGTCTCCAATAACCAGCGCATACTCCAGCGCCGCAGACCAGATGATGTCATCGATGGTGTAAATCAGCTCCCCAAGATGCTCAGCCTCGGAGCTCGAAATAGCTTCCTGATTCGCCGTTCCAAAATAGTCGTCCCATACACGCCCCAGCAAATTGTGGGTTCTCCGTACTTTGAAGTACATACCATCCAGGGCGCTGTCGATAATCCACCGTTGCTCCTGAGTAGTGTTTGAAATATACATTTTTCCTCCTTGTTTTCTCGGAGGGGGCATGGTATAATCCACTTATCCCCTCTTGTGGGTTTTCTGGCTTCATACTCAAACGCTTTGGTCGGCTGGTTGAGTATGGGGCCTTTTTCTATCCTGGTTTTGTAGGACTGAGACCGTATTCAACGATATCAGTCCCCCTCGTCAAGTGTGGCGATCTCCACGCCGTCCTTATCAATGAGCCGCTGGACTCCATCAGCATCAGTAACAATTGTCAAAGCGTTTTCCATAATCTCTGGAAAAACCGCTTCCATCGCCTCACGCGCTGCCGCCCGCCCCTTCTCCGTATGAAGCATTCTGTCTAGCAAGTAGGCTTTAAGCGCGTGAGTGAACGGAGCGTCCACTTCATCCTCAAGCCAGCCTTTATCGTGCGGGTTTTTATAGTCTAGGTTATACACGCAGGTAATCTGAGAAAACGGCATCTCAGGAGTATCAAGTTTCGCCAACACTTGGGTCAGGTCACAGTTACAGAGATTGCACAGGTCTTCCATTGTAGCCCCCAAGCTCTCCCAGAGATCCAGTGTCTCGAAAATCTGCTCACCGAGCAGGGCGAGCTCACTCTCCGCCACCTGGAGGTCTTTCTGGAGTTTCTTCTTCCGGTCGTCTACAAGTGGAATTGTGATGCCCGCGCTCTTCAGCTTTTTCTGACCTCGGATCACCGACCGCAAACTCTCACGTGCGTTTGTAATCCTCTGGCTGGTGTATCTAGACTGGAGCCGGTAAAGCACCAACAGCGTTTTCGCTTGCTGCCTTGCCTTTTCTCGACGCCCTAAATGCACCGATACCCCGACTTTTCCGACATACTCGGATGCTTTATAAATGACAACTTCTTCTTTCAACGAGATTCCCCTTTCTACCCTAATTTCTAGCTTCGAGCCGCCGAATCCCATCTACGACACTCGGCCTTGGCTCTACCCGCTGAGTCCCCAGCCGCAGCAGTGCCAGAACGTCGTCCAGGTTAATAAGCGCCTTGCTCCCTGCCCATACAACCGGCACTGCACCGTCCCGTACAAGCCCTCGAACATAGTGTTCTGTGACTTCCGTGCCCGGGTCTAATGCCTTAAGCTCAGCCACTATTTTTGCTGGGGTCCGCATACGGGGTATAGGCTGGCAAACCGCAGCTTCTGCACCCATTTTTTCTCACCTCCCCTCTTTAATAGTCCGTTCTTTGGGACACCCTACTGATTATCCTGAGGTAGAAGGTCAGTGGGCGGCACTTGTAGCTCTTGCGCCAGCTTCAAAACTGTAGCCAGCGTAGGGCTGGCACCTCGCTTCCACGCAGTAACCAAACAACTGCTCAAGCCACTGCTCGTGACCACATCAGTCATGCTGCGCTTCCTTTCGTCGCAGAGGCCCTGAAGCTTGGTAAAAAATACTGCCTGCCCGTCCAAAATTTTGACACCTCCCCTCTTGACAAATAGCAAAGCTCGGGTTATATTCTATTTATAGAATTTTATCGAATATTACGTCGAACTTTGCGGAACTCGACTTCGCAAGGGTGGTATTTCTATTCGCTTTATCGAGTTTCTGTTTGCAGTATAGCTCTATAAATCGAATTTGTCAAGGGGCATTATATTCTTTTTATCGAATTTTTTTAGGAGGCCGTATTACCATGTTTTTTGAGCGCCTTAAAGTGGCCTGTGTTCAGAAGGGTACTTCTCCCACAACCCTGCTTAAAAAGCTGGGAATGAGTACCTCCAGCGTCACCGCTTGGAAAAGGGGTGTTTCCCCCTCTATTGGCACCATCTACCGTTTAGCCGAAGCTCTCGCGGTAGACCCGAAGATGCTACTGGATGATGGCCAGCCTATAAACCTAGAAGCAGAAAATGCGCCTGCCCTCACAGAGAAGGACAGGCGCGACGTGGCCAAGGATGTGGCCCGGATTATGAGTAGTCTAGAGGACAGTGGAGAGCTTATGTTTGACGGCGTTCCTATGTCTGATGAAGCCCGTGCTTCTATGGCTGCTGCTATGCGGATCGGCCTAGAGGAAGCTCGGCGGCGTAACAAGGAAACTTACACCCCAAAGAAGTACAAGAAAGGGTGATACCGTGCCCAACTCCAAGGCCATCGCCGATGGTCTGGCCAGAAAGCATGGCACTCGTGATCCTTTTAGGATCGCGCAGGAAATGGGCTTCATCGTCGTTCTTGCGCCATTAGTAGAAATGCGAGGCTTCCAGCAACGCGCAAAAAGGCGTCGGCTGATCTATATTAACTCGGATTTAGACGAGCAACAGCAACGCCTCGTCTGCGCCCACGAACTGGCCCACCATCTTATTCACAAGGGTCTGAACCGGATTTTTATGGACCGCAATACCGAAGTAGTTACACAAAAATTTGAAAACCAAGCAAATCTCTTTGCATCGGAGTTGATATACAGCGACCACGAGCTCCAGCCCTTCTTATCGATGGGCACCCCTGCAGCGGCCGCCTATATGGGGGTTAACTATACCATAGCCGAGCGCCGCATGGGCGAAGTCGAGCCTACATTTCAGGAGGAATAATCCCCCGCTTCAAATCCGCCGACGTTGGCGGATTTGCTGATAAATAAAAAGCCTCCCCGGTGCTGGAACACCGGGGAGGCAAAAACGCAAGGACCAACCAGCTATGAAAGGCCCCTTTGCGCCCTTTAGTATATCATACTGCGGGGTTGGGGCGCAAGTATGAAAGGAGAGAACGCCCCCAAATGGCAACCGTAGAAAAGCGCGGTAAAGGTTACCGCATCACAGTGGCAGCCGGTATTGATCTGAACGGAAAGCAGATCCGCCACCGTATGGTCTGGACTCCAGATGAAAAGTTGACTGCCCGACAAATTGAGAAGGAACTAAATCGCCAGGTAGTAAAATTTGAAGAGCAAGTCAAGGCGGGAAGCGGGGCTGTAGACGGCAACATTCGTTTCGTTGACTTTGCTAACCGCTACTTAGCCGAGTACGGCCGCCTCAACTTGAAGCCCACCACCCTATCCAACTATGAACGCAATCTAAAACGCATCAATCTGGCCATAGGACATCTTCGACTAAAAGACATAACACCTTTACATATTCAGGCTTTTTATCGCAATCTTCAAGAAGATGGTATCCGCCAGCGGGTTACTACCAAAGCCAAGCCTGAACTTGCCGCTTTTCTAAAAAAGGCAGAGATTTCGCAAAGCGCCCTTGCAAGTAAAGCTGGTATCACGCACCAAACCATCAGCCGTATGCTGAAAGGTGAATCGGTCAATTTGGCGTCAGCTGAAAAAATTGCTGCAGCTACTGACCAAAAACTCGACGTTCTTTTTAACGTTATCAAAGATACTACGCCTCTTGCTCCGGCCACGATTCATTCCTACCACCGCACCTTATCCTCGATTTTTGAACGCGCCGTCAAATGGCGATGTATCTCCAGCAATCCAGCAGAGCGAGCCGAACTACCCTCTCTGGCCGGGCATAAGGCCCGATACTTAGACGAGCCAGATGCAAAAAGAATGTTGCAGCTTCTCCAGGATGAACCTATCAAGTGGCGGGCCCCTATCGTATTTGATCTACTTTCTGGTTTACGTCGTGCAGAGTTACTAGGGCTCCGCTGGCAGGATATTGACCTAGACACGGGGGTACTCCATATCGTCCAGACTTCCAACTATGTGTCCGGCACCGGCGTCTACGTCAGCACTCCAAAAACGGAGGACTCCACCCGATTTCTCCGAGTATCGCGGACTGCTATTCTTATGCTACTGGAGTATAAAGCCTGGCAAGACGACATGAAAGCGAAGGTTGGGGATGCCTGGGAAGGGACCGATGATCGGGTCTTTACTAACGAAGTAGGACGCCCCATCTTTCCCACTTCGCTCACTCAGTGGATGGGAAAATTTATCAAACGAACTGGGCTTCCTTCCAGCTCGGTTCACTCGCTCCGCCACACCTATGCTAGTCTGCTGATTGCTGACGGAACGCCGGTTGTGGTCGTTTCCAATAACTTGGGCCATGCTCAGGTTAGCACTACCAGCGACATTTACTCCCACATAATCTCCTCAGCGGAGGCAAAAGCCGTGGAGGTCATGGATCGCTTCTCGGAGGACATTCACCCCAAATTCACCCCAAAGCTCAAAAAGGCCGGGGTTTCATAAAAACAAAAAGCCCCCGTAACCATTGCGGTTACGGGGGTTTTCTTGGAGCTGCTATCCGGATTTGAACCGGAGACCTCATCCTTACCAAGGATGCGCTCTACCGACTGAGCTATAGCAGCATACGTTCCCCCAATGGGGGTTATATCAGCAACAGGTAAAACCTGACATTTTTAAATGGCGACTCGGAAGGGACTTGACCCCTCGACCTCCGGCGTGACAGGCCGGCGTTCTAACCAACTGAACTACCGAGCCATTTAATCAATATAAAAACAGATCACTCTGCAACTCTCTGGCAGGGGCAGAAGGAATCGAACCCTCGGCACGCGGTTTTGGAGACCGCTGCTCTACCTGCTGAGCTATACCCCTGTATTGGTGGGCCTTCACGGGCTCGAACCGTGGACCGGCCGGTTATGAGCCGGCTGCTCTAACCAACTGAGCTAAAGGCCCATTAACCGTTCACACGTTATTTTGAAATTACGGCTTGCCGTCACGAGCAAGTGGCGGCAAGCCGCATTTTTGGCTCCCCAAGTTGGACTCGAACCAACGACCCTGCGGTTAACAGCCGCATGCTCTACCGACTGAGCTAAGGAGGCATGGAAAAGGTCCAATCCGATTAGACCGAACCTTTGTGTTGGCACTACCTATCTTCCCGGGCCGTCGCCAGCCAAGTATTGTGGGCAGAAACGAGCTTAACTACCGTGTTCGGAATGGGAACGGGTGGACCCTCGTCCTAATCAGCACCAACTATGTTATCCGGTTTACCGGAGAACAAACTGTATTATACTGTTTTTCGTTCGCTTTGTCAAGAAGAGTTTGGTGACCCGTACCGGATTCGAACCGATGTTAACGGCGTGAGAGGCCGCTGTCTTAACCACTTGACCAACGGGCCATGGTGCACCTTCACGGACTCGAACCGGGGACCCACTGATTAAGAGTCAGTTGCTCTACCAACTGA
>DBFWXD010000460.1:0-1936 GCA_048215895.1 Eubacteriales bacterium | reverse complement strand
ACCCAGCAGCATATTGCGGACCTTCAGCCCCACCTGCTTGCAGATGGTGCGGGTGACCTTGTCGTTGTCGCCGGTAAGGATTTTAGTGGTGACACCGTGGTCTTTCAGTACTCGGATGGCATCGGCGGTTGACTCCTTGGGCGGGTCGAGGAAGGCAAGATATCCCAGCAGTACCATATCCCGCTCGTCCTTTACGCCAAAGGCATCCACCGGGGAGGGGTTGCTCTTCTGGGCAATGGCCAGCACCCGGAAGCCCTTATCATTGAGTTCATCCACGGTATGCAGAATTTTGCTGCGCAGGGCATCGGTCAGAGGCTCTACCCTACCGTCCTGCTCCGCATAGGCACAGATGGACAACATTTCCTCTACTGCACCCTTCGTCACCATCTGGGTCTTGCCTGCCTTGTCCTGCACCACAGTGGTCAAACGGCGGCGGGTGAAGTCAAAGGGAATCTCATCCACCTTCACATAGTTTTCCGACAGGTCTAACAGCCGGGAATCGGCCGCTTCTTCCTCCTCGGTCTTGTGGATGATGGCAAGGTCCATCAGGTTCTTATAGCCGGTCTGGAAGTAGCTGTTCAGGTAGGCGTGGCGCAGTACCCGGGTGTCGTTTTCGCCGTTGACGTTCAGGTGATATTCCAGCACTACCTTATCCTGTGTCAGGGTGCCGGTTTTGTCAGTGCAGAGGATGTCGATGGCACCAAAGTTCTGGATGGAGTTCAGATTTTTCACGATGGTCTGCTTTTTGCTCATGGAGATTGCGCCCTTGGCAAGGCAAGTGGTCACGATCATGGGCAGCATTTCCGGGGTAAGCCCCACGGCGATGGAGATGCCGAACAAAAACGCTTCCAGCCAGTCGCCCTTGGTGATGCCGTTGATGAAGAACACCAGCGGCACCATGACCATCATAAAGCGGATCAGCACCCACGAAACGGCGTTGACCCCCTTGGTGAAGCTGGTCTCTACCGCCTCCCCAGCCACGGCAGAGGCCATGGAACCGAAGAGAGTCTGGTCGCCCACGCAGACTGCCACGGCGGTGGCGCTGCCGGAGATCACATTGCTGCCCATAAAAGCGATGTCGGTGTAGTCGGTGACGCTGTCCTGCGGGGCACAGACCAGCGGAGTCTTTTCAATGGGTTCGCTCTCGCCAGTCAGGCTGGCCTGACTGACGAACAGATCCTTGGCTTCCAGAATGCGGACGTCCGCCGGGATCATATCGCCTGCCGAGAGATGCACAATATCTCCCACCACCAGATCGTCCATGGGGATCTCCACCTTCTCCTGCTCCTGCCGGGTGACCATACAGGTGGTGGTGATCATGGCCAGTAGCTTTTCCGCTGCGTTGCCGCTGCGGGATTCCTGCACGAACCGCAGGGTGCCGGAGATGAGCACCATGGTCAGGATGATAACGACCGTCAGGGGATCAAAATCCTCCGGCACACTGCCCAGCAGGGAAAAATACGGAAACACCATATCCGTCATGGTGGACACCAGCGCCAGACAGAACAGAATGGCGGTAAAGGGGTTGACGAAGGCTCCCGCCAGACGCTGTGCCAGCGATTTCTTTTTCTCGTGGGTCACCTTGTTGCTGCCGTATTTGGCACGGCTGGCGGTCACGGCATCCTCATCCAGACCCCGGAGGGTGGTGCGGAGATTCTTCAGCACCTCGCCCTCCGGATTGGTGGCGGCGAACTGGATGCGGCGGTTCTGCTCGTCCCGGAGCACCGCCTTTGCTGCCGCCTGTCGGACGGCCATGCGATTTTCTTTTTTCTTGTTCATTTTCTTGTTCATTGGGTTCACCTCTCTACTCACTTTTTGCGATACCTCTGGCTTTTTTCGATGTACCGGACATCAAAGCCTGCTATGATCATCCATGCCACCATGGCTCCCACAAACCAGTGGTCTGAAAAACCAGCCCAAAGACCCTTGAGCAGGA
>DBFWXD010000046.1:0-2817 GCA_048215895.1 Eubacteriales bacterium | reverse complement strand
CACCCGATATCCTTCGCTTTCCAGCAGCAGACGCAGTACTTCCCGAATCTCGGGGTCATCATCCACAAACAAAATCTTCTGGCTTTCCACAGCCTCGCCTCCTTTCGTGCCTTCATTATACCTCTTTTTTCCTTTCTGGGATAGATGGCTTTTTTAAGCTTCAGATTTCTTAAGATGTTCCCCAGGCAGATATTAAGGAATCGTATTTATACTGTATTTATCCTGATAAAAAGACAAAAAACGTCGGCTTTTTTAACTTTTGGAGGTCCCTGCCTATGGCAAAAGCACTTAAATTCAAACGTCTGCTCACAATTCTTTTTGTCCTGCTGCTGGCGGTCTGTACGCTGGTTTTGTTCAAGGGCTATCTGGACGGGCATTTCCGCTCCGTGGAATCTGTACAGGCCTATGTAAGCAGTTTCGGACTGCTGGCTCCGGTGGCGCTGATCGTCATTCAAGCCATCCAGGTGGTGCTGCCGGTGCTCCCCGGCTTTCTCGGCTGCATCGTGGGGGCCGGCATGTTCGGAGCCATGGGCGGATTCTGGTGCAACTACATCGGCATCAGTGCGGGATCTCTCATCGCCTTTTTCCTGGCCCGGCAATTTGGCACCAGTCTGGTGCAGTGCATGGTTCCCATGGAGAAATACCGCTCCTTTGTGGCCTGGATCGAGCGGCAGCGCAGCTATACGTTCATTCTGTTCCTAGCCATTCTTCTGCCCCTGGCTCCTGATGATTTTCTATGCTACTTTTCCGGACTGACCGGAATGTCCGCCAAAAAGTTTACCTGGATCATTCTGCTGGGCAAGCCCTGGTGCATTCTGGGGTACAGCCTGTTCTTTGCCTACATCGCCAAATAAATAATGGGAGGAATTTACATGCTGGGCGTCTACAATTATACGGTTATTTTGACCTACTTTGGAATGCTGATGTCTTTTCTCGGCCTTTCCTACACCATAAGCGGCAACTTTAAAACTGCGCTGACCTGCCTGATGATTTCCGGGGTATGCGACATGTTCGACGGAAAAATCGCCTCCACCATGGTACGTACCCAACAGGAAAAGCGGTTTGGCATCCAAATCGACTCTCTCAGTGACTTGATCTGCTTTGGTGTTCTGCCGGCCGTGTTCGTCTGCCGGGCAGCTCCCGACAACAAGTGGTCGTTTGCCATCAGCGCGGCCTATCTCCTGTGTACGCTCATCCGCCTGGCCTGGTTCAACGTAGATGAGGAAGAGCGCCAGGCAACCTCCCAGGAGCCCAGAACCGTCTATCTGGGCCTCCCGGTCACCACCGTGGCTCTGCTCCTGCCTGCGCTGACGGGAATCTGCGGTATGGCGGGCTGGTCTCTCACTTGGGCGGCTCCGCTCCTTTTGCTGGCCATGTCCGTGGCGTTTCTCACCCCCTTCCGGCTGAAAAAGCCCGCTCTGCTGGGCAAGCTGGGCATGCTGGTGTGCGGTGCGGCGGGATTTTTCATTCTGCTTATGGGGGTAACGCCATGAACGGATCTTCACCAGTTGTCAACTTCTTATATGGGACCCGACCGGGCCGGGCTATCCTATCCAAGATTCTCCGCTCCCGGGCGGACCAGCCCATCGTCCGTTTTCTCCGCTCTCCTTGGTCCCGCCCTCTGGTAGGCTGGTACGCCAAACGCCACGGCATTCCCCTCACCCGGGAGCAGCGCAAAAGCTACCGCACCTTCCGTGACTTCTTTGCCCGTGAACGGGAAGAGCTGGATTTTGACCCCGCACCCCATCACCTGATCAGCCCCTGCGACGGATGGCTGAGCTACTATCCCATCCACGCGGACAGCAGCTTTTCCATCAAAGGCTTCTCCTACCGGCTGGAGGATCTGCTTCAGGATGCGGAGCTGGGCGCCCGCTATCACGGCGGCGACTGTCTGATTCTCCGCCTGGAGGCCTCCGACTACCACCACTACTGCTACATTGACGACGGTTTTCAAGGGAAAAATAACTTTATCCCCGGCGAGCTCCACAGCGTCCAGCCCTCCGCCTGCGCCGTCTACCCGGTCTATACCCTCAACCGGAGAATGTGGACCCTGCTGGCCACCGAGCACTTTGGCCCCGTGGTCCAGACGGAGGTAGGCGCCCTGGTGGTAGGCGGCATCGTGCCGCAAAAAAAGGGAGGCCGTTTCCGGAAAGGGGAGGAAATGGGCCGCTTTGAGCTATCCGGCTCCACCATTGTTCTGCTGTTTGAACGCGGCCGTATCCAGCTGCTCCCCCGCCTGGTTCCCTACCTGGCCAGCGGTCAGGAGGTCCGGGTAACCCAGGGGGCATGGATCGGAAGCAGCGCGGGGAGGACCGCCCATGACTAAACGCTGTTCCAAGGTCTGGCTGCTTCCCCTGTGCGCCGTGGTATGGAACCAGAGCGTATACTACGGAGGAAATTTTCTGGCTAAGAACGCTCCCCACTGGAATCTGGAGCTTTGGCTCGACCCGCTGGTGCCCTTCCTGCCCTGGACAGTATCCATCTATCTGGGCTGTTTTCTGTTCTGGGCTGCATGCTATGTATGGATGGCCAAACAGGAGACATCCTTCGCCTGCCGCTTTTATCTGGCGGATTTTCTGGCCAAAGGAGTCTGTCTGATCTTCTTTCTTCTCCTGCCCACCACCAACCTGCGTCCCCCTGTCCCCGGAGATGGACTATGGGATCATCTGCTGCGCTTTGTCTACCAGGTGGACGCCCCCACCAATCTCTTCCCCTCCATTCACTGTCTGGTCAGCTGGCTGTGCTTCATCGGTGCCCGCAGCCTCCCCCGCTCCCCCCGCTGGAGCGTGTGGTTCACCGGTCTGATGGCGTCGGCCA
>DBFWXD010000459.1:0-2821 GCA_048215895.1 Eubacteriales bacterium | reverse complement strand
GTCCCCGTTGGTCCCGCGGATCTGCAAAAAATAATAGCCGTCCTCCCCCAGCATCTCGGCGGTCAGCCGGGCAAAGAAGTGCTCTCCCTCCCGCTCCAGCTGGATCACATTTTTCTTCCCCTCTCGCTCCACATCCACCTTCAGGTCCCAGCCCTCCGGCAGCGGAGCAGACAGCTCGAAGTCGGTTGCCAAATGGTCGCCCGCAAAGCCCAGGGAATAATAATCCGGGGCATGGACGATCCAGTTCTCCATTGAAAGCATCCATTCCACTCCTTGTTTTTCTGCTGTGTTTCAGGAAAGGCGGCCCCCGGCAAGGGAGCCGCCTTTCTTTCGCTTCCTGCTCAGCGCCTTAATTCTGGGCCTCGTCGGCGGCCTTTTCCGCCTCCTCCTGCTCCACTTCCTCCTGCTGGATGGCGTGCTCCAGGTCCTCCACCAGGCCCATGGCGTAGGCCAGATAGAAGTGCTTCTCATTGGGGTAGGCCTTGGCCAGCGCCTTGCCGTGGGCGCCGGTAAAGCGGCGCAGAGCCTCACTCTCCTCCTTGGAGATCTCAGGGTGCTCCTTCAGAAGCATGGCCATGCCCACGGTGGCCAGGTCAGGAGCGTCATGTTTCTCGGTGCACTGATACAGTGCATAGAGATGGTTGGGATTTACGACGTACATATTGGTTCTCCTCTCATTTGAATGATACGCTGGTTTTCGTGCGTATCTCTATGTTCCGGTCCTCTCCGGAAAGCTGCTGATCGTCAGCGGGACGCCGGATGAAAACCACCGTTCACATTAGGTGGAATTGCCCGTTGTGTTGCATGGATGCGTACAACTAAAAACGGCCGGTACCCGCTTTTTTTGCGGATACCGGCCGTTGTGCCAGTTTTATGCGATTTAATAGAGCTTGTCCAGCTGTTCCACAATATCGCCGATCACGCCGTCGTTGCAGTGACACAGCACCCTGGCCCCCCAATCCTTGACCTCCTGGGCGCAGTTGGCCGGGGCAAAGGGGATGGCGGACTTCTCCAGCATGGGGATGTCATTCTGATTATCCCCCACACAGTAGACATGCTCCGGGCGTACGCCCAACATCTGCGCAAGCCGGGCCACCATGCCCCCCTTGGTGCTGCCCTTGCAGGTAATTTCCAGGTAGCGGGGGTTAGAGAAAATGGCCTCATAGCGGTCTGCACACCGGCTGAGCAAATATTCCCTGGCCCTGCACAGGATCTCATGCTCCTGGTGGAACAGGGCCTTGACCCAGGGGGTGGGCATCTCCGCCACCGGGCACAGGGTATAGTCACAGGCCACCTTTTTCATATGCGCCAGGGTAATCTCGTTAGGGTTCCAGATATAGATGTCCTCGCCGTGGTACGCCTCAATGGACAGGGAGGGAAATGCCTCCATCACGGCCCCCAGATTCTCCGGCGCCCGCTGGTCCAGAAGCGTCTGCTCCACCACCCGGTCCCGCTGGAAGTCATAGATGGCCGCCCCGTTGGACAGCACCGCCGGGGCATTCATGGGCACCATGGGTGCGTAAGGGGCAAAGGTCCGGTGGGCCCGGCCGGTAGCCACGGTAAAAAATCCCCCGTGATGGGTAAAGTATCGGATGGCCTCCAGATTACGCTCTGGAATATGGAATGTGAGATCATACAGTGTGTCATCAAAATCACTGGCCAACAGCAGGCCGTCAAACTTCCCCATGGGGGCCTCTCTTTCCGCCCCCGCAGGGACTTTTCTCAGTGGAGATCCTCCGCCGTCAGATACCAGCGCATCCGGCTATTGCGCATGAGCAGAGCATAGATGACCATGCACAGCAGCCAATCCAGCACCATGTAGAAGCCGTTATACAGCAGAGAATAGAACCAGGGGGTGGTCATGGTCATTCCGAAGAAGGTCTCGGGCATATACTCCGCCCAGACGGTGGCGCCCACCACATAGTGCACCAGGAAGCGGGCCGCACAGCCCACGGTGGCGCCGGCGTAGATGCTCCACTCCTTGCCCCGGAACAGTCCGGCCACACCCAAAACCATATAGGCAATCACATAGTCGCCCAAAATGGACTGCCAGCCAATGGCAATGCCGCCGGCGGCCATAAACTGGAGCACGCCCAGCACAAAGCCCGCCAGCAGGCCCCAGCCGGCGCCCCACCGGCAGGTAAACAGGAAGAAGGGGACCATACACAGGGAGACAGTTCCGCCCCAGGGCATCTTCCACAGGGGGAACAGGTCCACAATCTGGCACAGGGCCACCAGCAGGGCCCCTTCGCACAGCATCCGGAGCAGGTAATGGGTCCTTGCCGCTGTGTTGGTTCTTGTCGCGTTCATTCAAATGCCTCCAAAAAGTAAGATACCGCAGTACATCCGGACGGGTGTAGTGCGGTCTTTCAGGAGACAAAAAATCTCTCTTCCACTTCCTACGCCGGCATTACCCGGATCAGGTTTGAGGGACCGAAGGCAGTATGCTTGCCTTTGCATCTCAGCCGGGAAGAAACTCCCAGCGCCCCTGTGTTCGATTGTGCTGCGGTTCGGGTTTATTTTATCCATGTCCCCACCCTTTGTCAAGGGAATTTCTCCCCAGAACGCCGTCAGTTGACAAAGGGCGGCCCCTCCCCTATACTGGACCACAAGAGACAAGGAGGGAATTGCTGTGACCAAGAAGGAGCTGCTGGACCGCTGCGCCCACAATGGGGAGGAGCGCATTCTGCTGGGGCGTGTGCTGGATAAGCTGGAGCTGGCCCAGCAGCGGGGCGTCCCCGCCCACACCCCATTTCTTTCCCCGGGGGAGCAGGCCTCTGTGGACGACCTGCTTGCCGCCTGGGGGCGGCCCCGCCATCTC
>DBFWXD010000458.1:0-2648 GCA_048215895.1 Eubacteriales bacterium | reverse complement strand
GTGATGTCCCGGGTAATCGGGCCGGTGGCCGGTCTGTCGGCCGACGCAGTGGCCGTCATCGGCGTATTTTTAGGCTCTCTGTTTTTGTGGATTACCGTGTCCATTGACTGGCCCAGCATGATTACGCTGCTGGCGCTTGGCTTTATCCCCTCGGTAGGGTTCAGTAAGACCTTCAGCGGTGCCTTCGGCAACAGCACCGTGGCGTTCCTGCTGTTTACCTTCGCGCTGGTCTATCCCCTGGCCCAGACCAACTTTGTGCGTCGCTGCACGGTCTATTTCATTACCAACCGGATTGCCCGTCGGGGCCCCTGGTCCTTTGTCTGCTTCCTGATGGCCGCTGTGACCTTCATGGGTCTGTTTGTATCTCCTTCTGTTCTGTTTGTGGCCTTTATGCCCTTCCTGGAGGACATCTATAAGGTGCTGGGCGTCAAGAAGGGCGGTAAGACCGGCAACATGATGATGATGGGCACTGCCTTCTGCATCAGCCTTTCTTCCGGCATGACCGCCATCGGCCATGTGTGGCCCACCATGGCCATCGGCTACTATACTGCCGCCACCGGCAAGGATGTTAACCAGTTCCAGTACATGGCTATGGGCATTCCCACCGGCGTGCTGCTGATCGTGCTGCTGATCCTGGTCTTCAAGTTCATTTATCGGCCTGATGATATCCAGGACATTAACCCGGATAAGGCCATGGATCTGCGGGGCACTGTGCCTGCCGCCGATCTGAAGGAAAAAATCATCCTGGCCACCATGGCTCTGACCGTGGTGCTGTGGGTTGGCCCCAGCCTGATCCAGGGGAGCCTGCCCGAGGTGTACTCCCTCATCAACGGCTGGACCACCGCTATGCCTCCTCTGCTGGGCTGTGTGATCCTCTTTGTGTGTAAGGTGGATGGCCAGCGGATTCTGAACTTTAAGGAAGTTACCTCCAAGGGTATTCTGTGGGGCAGCATTCTGATGACCGGCGCGGCCACCTGGCTGGGTTCCTGCATGACCAACGCCGACATCGGCATCAGCGATTGGCTGACCGCCACTCTGTCTCCTGTGACTGTCGCCCTGCCTGTGACCGGCATGATCCTGTTCTTCATGACCTGGGCGGTTCTGGAGACCAACTTCTCCTCCAACATCGTGACCACCACCGTGGTAAGCGCTGTGGCTCTGTCCGTGCTGACCGCTCTGCCCGAGGGCACTGTGAGCGTGGGCGCCGTGGTGTGTATGGTGGGCTTTGCCGCCGCAGTCTGCAACATGACTCCCGCCGGCCAGAGCACCGTGAACACCGTGGCCATCGGCTCCGGCTGGACCACCACCACCTCCATGTTTGTTTGGGGCGGTATCTTTGCCGTCATGGCAATCCTGGTTTTGACCTTTGTGGCCTACCCTCTGGGTGCGCTGATCATCGGCTGAGCACAGAAGTGAGGAGGAACCAATGTCCAAAACCATAACCAGAGAATATCAGTATGACGTTGTCGTAGTGGGCGGAGGCACCGCGGGTGTTTCTGCGGCGGTGGGCGCGGCCCAGGCTGGAGCCAAAACCCTGCTCATCGAGCGCAATGCCTATCTGGGCGGTGAAGCGACTCATTCCGGTGTGGGAGCCTTCTGCGGATTTTACACCTGCGGAGAAAACCCTGTCCGTGTGGTGGCCGGTGTAGGCGACCTGGTGCTGGAAGAAATGGGGCGACTGGGCTCTACCTACCGGGAGGTTGTCTCCGCGGCAGGAAACCGCAACATCAATTTCAAACCCGAATATCTGAAGTGTGCCCTGGACCGGCTCTTGAGCCGAGTGGGGGCGGATTGTCTGCTCCACGCTGTGCTGATCGATGCCAAGGTGGAAAACGGACAGATCCAGAGCATCACCTGCGCCGATGACGAGGGATGGTTCACGGTCAAGGCTGCCGTCTATGTAGATACCTCCGGCGATGCCAACCTGGCGCATATGGCCGGTGCCTCCACCCAGTGGGGGGATAAGGATGGCAAGGTCCAGGTAGGCGCTCAGCCCTTCCGTCTGAGCGGAGTGGACGTGACGCAGGAGATGACCCCGGCTGCTGTGGGCAGAGCGGTGGCTCAGGCCAGACAGGCCGGGATCCCCAATCTCCCCAAGGAAAAGGGTTTTGTCCTGAAACTGGATGACTCTCAAATTGTCAGTGTGCTGCTGCCCAGCGCAGAGGTGACCGGACTGTCGGCCCGCTCTCTGACGGAGATGGAGCGGGAGACCCGGGAGCAGGCCCTCAGCTATGCCCGGGCCCTGAAGGAATTCATGCCCGGCATGGAGCACAGCGAACTGGCCGTGATCGGCCCGGCGGTGGGCCTCCGGGAGACCCGGCGTCTGGTGGGCCGGGATGTCATCACCGCAGATGACGTGCTTACCCGCCGTAAGCGTCCGGATGTTGTGGCCCGAGGGGGCTGGAAGCCGGAAATCCATAAAGACACCAATCAGATGGGCGTATATCTGGATGTGCCCGGTGCCAGTTATTTTGATGTGCCTCTGGGCGCTCTGCGCTCGGCAGATCTGGACAACCTTTACGGCGCGGGCCGTATGATTTCCACCGATGCGGTGGCCCACGCGGCTACCCGCGTCATGGGTACCTGTTTTGCCACCGGTCATGCGGCCGGCGTGGCGGCAGCGTATCAGGCACGTGAGGGAACGGTGG
>DBFWXD010000457.1:0-3579 GCA_048215895.1 Eubacteriales bacterium | reverse complement strand
TGGGGCCCGTTGACTTCTGTCTGGGGAAAAGCTTACTTCAGCTCGACCTTGGCGCCGGCCTCTTCCAGCTTCTTCTTCATCTCCTCGGCCTCGTCCTTGGCGACAGCCTCCTTCAGGGTCTTGGGAGCGCCCTCGACAACGCCCTTGGCCTCAGCCAGGCCCAGGCCGGTGATCTCACGGACAGCCTTGATGACCTTGATCTTGGCAGCAGCGTCGAAGCTGGCCAGAACCACGTCAAACTCGGTCTTCTCCTCAGCAGCGGGAGCAGCAGCGCCGCCAGCGGCGGGAGCAGCCATAGCAGCGGCGGACACGCCGAACTCCTCCTCCAGAGCCTTAACCAGCTCGGACAGCTCCAGAACGGTCAGAGCCTTAACTTCCTCAATCAGAGCAGTAATCTTCTCACTAGCCATGATAATTTACCTCCTAATAGTAAAATTTCAAATTAAAATGTGTCTCCCCTCATGGGAGCAGATGGTGCCGATTACTCGGCAGCGGGAGCCTCCTCGGCAGGAGCAGCCTCCTCGGCGGGAGCAGCCTCGCCGTCCTTCTCGGCGATGGCCTTCAGCACGATAGCCAGGCTGGTAATGGGAGCCAGCATCATGCCCAGAGCCTGAGCCTGCAGGACCTCCTTGGCAGGCAGCTCGGCCAGAGCGTTGATCTCCTCCAGGGAGAGGATCTTGCCGTCCATGAAGCCGCCCTTGATGGTGAACTTACCTTCACCCAGCTGCTTGGCATACTTGTTGACCACACGCATGGGAGCGATGGGGTCGCCGTGGCTGGTAGCCAGAGAAGTGGTGCCGTTGAGCACCTCGTCCAGACCCTCCAGGCCAACGTTGTTCAGGGCAAAGCGGGCCAGGGTGTTCTTGACCACGCCGTACTGCACCTCGTTCTGGCGCAGCTCCACACGCAGAGCGGTGTCCTCGGCGACGGTGATACCCTTGTAATCCACCAGCACGCCGCTGGAAGCGCCCTTCAGCTGCTCAGTCAGAGCGGCGACGATGGCCTGCTTCTCAGAAAGAACTTTTGCGTTAGGCATTTTGGATTCACCTCCAGAAAATGATCCGCGCAACAAAAAACCTCCGGTCGTCAAGACAGGAGGACAGTACAATCAAAAGTATTCCCTTTGAAAGCACTCTCGGCAGGAATTATGCCCAGTCGGGCCCCTGCTGTCTTTGAACGCAAATAGCATTATATAGAGTACCTTCCCTCTTGTCAAGCATTTTTTTGCTTTTTTTCTATCTTTTTTTCCGTGTCCTCGGAAAGGCGGAACAAATCTCCTGCTTTTCCGGCGGTTTGCCTGTTGACAAGGGGAAATGCCGGTGATATAGTACCTCTTGAAAATGAGCTTTGACGGAGAAGAGGCCGCGGGAACGCGCGCAGAGAGGGGCGCCACGCGCTGAAAGCGCCCTGTGCGGAATGCGGCTGGTACCACTCCTGAGCCGCCCGGGATGACCGGGCCGGGTCCTCCCGTTACCGAGGTCACAAGCGGCAAGTGATCACGTTTCGCCTGCTCACGACGCGCGGCTTCCCTCCGATTCGGGCTGGTGTCCGGGCCTTATGGTCCTCCCCTCGCCCTCACTTCGGTCCATCCGCGCTGCTCGCGACGGCTCAAACGCTACTTGCAAGCAGGGTGGAACCGTGGTGCGTATCATCTTTATCAATACGCTTCACCCCTGAAACGAAATCAGGGGTGAAGCGTTTTTCTTTGCCCCAACAATCAGAAAGGAGCAATTAATTATGTCTGAAGAAGTCAAAAATGAGTTTACCTTTGAAAATCCCGAATACCGCAAGACCTATTGGCATACCTGTTCCCACGTGCTGGCGCAGGCCATGAAGCGCCTGCACCCCGAGGTCAAGCTGGCCATCGGCCCCGCCATTGAGAACGGGTTCTATTACGACTTTGATACTCCCCGCCCCTTCACTCCCGAGGATCTGGAGGCCCTGGAGGCAGAAATGCGTAAGATCTGCAAGGAGAAGCTGAAACTGGAGCGCTTTGAGTTGCCCCGGGCCGAGGCTCTGAAGCTGATGGAGGAGAAGGAGGAGCCCTACAAGGTGGAGCTCATCAACGATCTGCCCGATGACGCAGTGATCTCCTTCTACAAGCAGGGCGAGTTCACCGACCCGTGCGCCGGTCCCCACCTGGATTCCACCGGCCGCATCAAGGGCAACGCCGTCAAGCTGACCAGCGCCACCGGTGCCTACTGGCGGGGCGATTCCAGCCGGAAAATGCTCCAGCGTATCTATGGTGTGGCTTTCCCCAAGAAGGATGAGCTGGACGAGTACCTGGCCAAGCAGGCCGAGGCTCTGAAGCGGGACCACAACAAGCTGGGCCGTGAGCTGGAGTACTTCACCACCGTGGACGTGATCGGCCAGGGCCTGCCCGTGCTGCTGCCCAAGGGCGCCCGGGTGGTTCAGCTGCTCCAGCGCTGGATTGAGGACACCGAGCAGAAGCGGGGCTACCTGCTGACCAAGACCCCCCTGATGGCCAAGCGGGACCTTTATAAGATTTCCGGCCACTGGGACCACTACCTGGACGGCATGTTCATTCTGGGCGATCCTTATGATGAGACCAAGGAGTGCTTCGCTCTGCGTCCCATGACCTGCCCCTTCCAGTATCAGGTGTTCCTGAACCGCCAGCGCTCTTACCGTGAGCTGCCCATGCGTCTGGGTGAGACTTCCACCCTGTTCCGCAACGAGGACTCCGGCGAGATGCACGGCCTCATCCGTGTGCGTCAGTTCACCATCTCCGAGGGCCACCTGATCCTCCGTCCCGACCAGCTGGAGGAGGAGTTCAAGGGCTGTCTGGACCTGGCCAAGTACTGCCTGGGCACCCTGGGTCTGCTGGACAAGTGTACCTTCCGCTTCTCCCAGTGGGACCCCGCCAACCCCAACAACAAGTATGAGGGCACCAAGGAGCAGTGGGAGCACGCTCAGAGCGTCATGGCCCAGATCCTGAAGGACCTGGACGTGGAGTACACCGTGGGCATCGACGAGGCCGCCTTCTACGGCCCCAAGCTGGACATCCAGTATAAGAACGTCTACGGCAAGGAGGACACCCTGGTCACCATTCAGATCGATATGCTGCTGGCGGAGAAGTTCGGCATGTACTACATCGATGAGAACGGCGAGAAGAAGCTGCCCTACATCATCCACCGCACCTCCATGGGCTGCTATGAGCGCACCCTGGCCTACCTCATCGAGGAGTACGCCGGCGCTCTGCCCACCTGGATGGCTCCCGAGCAGGTTCGCTTCCTGCCTGTCACCGACCGCGCCGGCGATTACTGCGCCGAGCTGGCCGGCAAGCTCAGCGATCAGGGCTTCCGCGTGGAAGTGGACTACCGCAACGAGAAGATCGGCAAGAAGATCCGCGAGGCCACCATGGAGAAGGTACCTTACATGGTGGTGGTTGGCGACCGGGATATGGAGAACGGCACCGTCTCCGTCCGGCACCGCTCCGGTGAGGATCTGGGGGCCATGTCCCTGGAGGCCTTTGCCGCGCTGCTGAAGGACGAAGTGGACAACAAGACCATCAAGTAAGACCAATGGGGCGGCACAGATTTGTGCCGCCCCATTTCATTT
>DBFWXD010000456.1:0-3158 GCA_048215895.1 Eubacteriales bacterium | reverse complement strand
CATTTTGCGAGGCCAATGAGTTAATTGATCGCTATATTTACTTCTACAACTATGAGCGCATCCAGTTAAAAACTGGAGAGGCGCCGCTGGCGCGACGCCTCTCCAACTGAAACTTAATCTTTCCTACCAGGGTTCTTTTTTGTGCTGTCCGCACAAGATGGGGCAGTTCAAAATCCTCAAAAAGAGGGGGTACTTTTATGCCAGACTGGGCACAAATCATATCTAACGCGCTGGACATTCTGAAATTTGACGGAGCCGTACAGGACACTCTGGCGGAACTTCGAGAAAAATGGGGCGCACAGGTCCCGGCGCTGCTGGATGAACGCTTTGACGCTATCGGCATCCAATATATGAAATTGCCCCATGAAAAAGGAACGGCGGCCTTGGGGCAGGAACTCTCTGCCTTCGGCTGGGCGTTGTATAACCTGGACGATGAGGACGAGTATCTGTTTGCCTTGATCCCAGGGGAAGAACGCAACGAATGGGAACGCTACTGCAAAAAGCAGGGGCAATATTGCCACCTGATGAAACAGCAGGGGCGAAAATGGGGCGACCATGCCAAGGAACAGGACCCTGGGAAGCTGATGCCCTGCGAGGAATACATACTTCAGGATGAGTATGATTATTTCTTCAACTCCCTGGCGGGTGATTTTGCGGCGGGCGAATGGAAAAACCAGGATGCAGAAGAATGGAAAAACGGCTGTGTGGCCGATCTGCGCCAGCGTCCGCCCCAGGTGACCCGCGCCCACAGTTTGCCGCACCTTGGGTGCCTTACCTATTCCCCGGAACATGAACTATATGCCGCGTCCAGAGCCGCTGGCAGCGGGACGATTGGCCGGGCATTACTGAGCAGGAATCCAGCCACGCTCAACTGGGCCGAACCGTCCCCCATTGGATATGACGGTCCGCCCCGGACCCTGTGCTGGGCTGACCATTCCCTCTGGGTGGGCGATCCCACCAACGCCACACGGATTGAACTCACCGACCGGGGCACCTGTCAGGATGTGAAAAACTGGCCCCTGCCGGAAGATGGATGGAGCACCAAATACCATTGTGGCATCGTGACAGACGGGCTGGGCCGGGTCTACTTTTCCAACGAGTGGTACAAGGGGCAGATTTACCGCTGGGAAAACGGCAAGGTAACAAAACACACCTTCTCTCTGGACGGATACGACCATCTCTCCGAGGCCGTTCCCGTTCCCGGCACAGGCCGCATTACCATGATCCACGCAGTCAGTGGCAAGGGGCGGATGGAAGAATGCCTGCTGGAACTGGACATGGACACCGGGCGGTGCCGCATCGCCCCCCTGCCCGGAATGGGCGAGGGGCTGAAACTGCGCTGGTTTACCGGGGACTGGCTGCTGGTGCAGGGAAACGGCGCAATCCTCTCCGATGACTTTGCTCAGCTCATCAATAGGAACACCCGTGAGGTGCTGCGTATCCGTCCGGGAATGTTCGGCGGGGAGAAAATGCAGCACATTGGAATACTCACCGATGGCACGGTGGTCATCGTCACCCGGCGGGATAGGGTTGGGCCGGTATTTCGTTATCCCATCGACTTCTGGGGCTTCCTGCGGACGGCAAACAAGCCCAAAAAGCTGGAATGGCGGGAGTACAAAGAAGTGTACCCGAATCTGCCCATCTTTCTACCGCCCAAGACCACGGAGCGAAAAATTGTTCTTAAGAAAGACAGCCTGACCATTCTGGGGGCGGTATTTACACCGCCGTTTACCCTGTCGCGGCTGGCGGAAAAGCTAGGGCCTGCCCGCATTGTCTTACAAAATGGAACACGGAAAAGCCCCATGACTGGCCAGGAGAGCCCTTATACCCAGGCACTTGCTTTGTGGGACGAGCTTGGACTACAGGGCTGGTTGGACGAAGATGAGCAGACCATCAAAACCATTGGTGTCCGGGTAGCGGCACAGGGAGAGTATGCGGTCCGGCAGACATTTGACGGAGCGGTTTGGATCGGGTCCAAGGACTACCGAGAGGCCAGCTGGAAGGATTTCGCCGGATTTGCCCATACCCTCAAATTAGGCGGCTTTACCGTCTATACCCGCTTGCCGGGTCCTGTTCCAGAGGAGCAATCAGCGCAGAAAGCAAAGCTGGAGGCCCTCTCCGCCATGGTACAGATCAGCTGGAAAGAGCCAGAGAATAAGGCGGCGAAAGCGCAGAAATACGAGTTATCCAAGCCGACTGAACCAGTGCTCACCTTTACCAGCTTCAACTTCAAGCTGGCGGTTATGGAAGTCCTGATGTACGAGAAAGGCTTACTGGCTCCTAAACTGGATGCCCATGAGTTTTCCAGAGAGTATAGCCGACGCAAGATCGACATTGACGCGGAAGGGTATGAACCTATTCCGGAGATTCGGAAGTGGCTGGAGAAATACCCTGTCCCGGCGCGGCTGGCTCCAGAGATTACAGAGATCGAGATGGATGGCGGCAGCGAGATTTATACCCAGCTCTGTCCGTTCTGGGATGGCGAGGATGGAGCCTTTGATCTTAATACCATTACGGAGGCGGAACTGCGCCAGTTCCCCAATCTCAAACATATTACCCTCATGTCCTCCAAGCCGGAACAGGTGCTGCCCGTTCTGGAACGGTGCGGTATCAAGGTAGACTTGCTGTGAGGTGCGCTGCTATGAACGAAAAACTATTTCGCCCACAATTTGATACCTTGAAACTGGCCGATAAGCTCTGGCTTATGCAGACGCTGGCGACTCGTTATCATTTGACATTCAAGGAACTATACGCCTTTTCCCGCTGGGGACAAAGCTGCACCACCGGCCTATTTGAAAAAGGTGGCCGGGAGTTTGTCTTTGTCCCGGGCGATACCGTGATTCTTGGCTGGGAGAGTTTTGTCCAAGGAATGGACAAGGCCAACCAAGAGGAACTGGCGGATATTTTTGCGGAAATCGAATATGAGGGCTCTGCGGAGGAATTTCTCAGGCAGGGCATGACCCCAGTACGCCAGGTGACCATCGCCCCCATGTTCGTGGGCAGAAAACTGGAGGAAATTGGCTGGGAAAGCGTACCCAGGAACGACCCTCGTATCGCCGCCCACCCGGACTGGCTGGAGAGCTTACAGAAGTGGGCGGGCCGGAGCGGCCAGAGCTTTGAGATACACCAAACGGTCCGCTTTGAACGCAGTGGGGATA
>DBFWXD010000455.1:0-6071 GCA_048215895.1 Eubacteriales bacterium | reverse complement strand
TCACTGGGTCGCCTGGAGGAATCCCGCATGGATATGGAACAGCTTCAATGTGTGTTGGAAATCGTACGCCAAGGGACTTTTCTGGATGCGGCAGATACGCTGCACCGCTCCCAATCCTCTGTCTCCAAGAGTGTACAGCGTTTGGAGCAGGAGCTGGGGGTTTCTATTTTTGAACGGACGACCAGGCACGTTGCGCTGACCCCCGCGGGAGAAGATGTTGTGGCCCATGCGGAACAAATCATCAACCACTATAACAGTCTGCTGCGCACCATTGAAAATCATCGTACTGCCAATCAGCAGGAACTTCATATTGGGAGCATCTATTTTGGCTTAAACAACCAGCTGATTCCTCTGGTTGGGCAGTTTATGAAGCTGAATCCCTCCCTCAATGTCACCATGGAGGAATCGACGACCTCTCCGCTGCTGGCCCGGCTGGAGCAGCACAGCCTGGATGTGGTCTTTGTATCCAGCATGTATCTTCAAAATTGCGCGCACAATAATTTCAGCAGTGACCCCCGCTATATTTCCTGTTCCTTCTCCATGGACCCCTATTATGTCATAGTGAACCGGGACAATCCCCTGGCGCAGCGCAGCTGCCTTACCTATCACGATCTGGAAGGGCAGCGGCTGGTTACCTTGGACAAGAATATGGATGTCTACCACACGGCAATCAATCGAACCCTGGAGGAATACCAGGTAACCCTTTCAGCCGTGACCCAATGTACGACGGTTCGATCTGCGCTGCATATGGTTTCTCAGAATATCGGGATTGCGATTCTGACCAAGCTGGTGATGGAGGAGTCGGACAACTTGGTGATGGTGCCCCTGGAGAATCCCCTCATTCGGGATACCCAGATGGTCATTCGCAGGCAGCGCCGGATTCCGCCGCATATTGATGCGTTTTATCAATTTATTCAAAGCAACAAATAAAAGATCACCGGTCCCCAAGTTCAGGGGAAACCGGTGATCTTAATTTTTGCCTTACATAAGCTGGGAACCAAATGTTTTGCCGTCGAGCTGGTTTGGCGCTATGCCCGTTTTCAGCGACTGGGCCGCGGCCATGCCGGCCGCCTCGCCCAGGCGCATACAGGTGATCATCACCCGAATGGTAGCGTGGGCCTCATACTCGGTGGAGATGCAGCGCCCCGCCAAAATCAGGTTGCTTACCTCGTTGGTAACCATGCAGCGGTACGGAATAAAGAACACGCCGGTCTTGGGCTTCTTGATGACGCTGTCCACGCCGTTGGCATCGTGGATGTCGATGGGGTAGGAGCTTCTGACCACCGCATCGTCAAAGCGATGGCCTTCCAAAACGTCCTCGTTGGTCAATACATATTTGCCCATGATCCGCCGGGAATCCCGCAGGCCGGTAAATGTTCCGGTGCTGGCCAGGCATGCACCGGCAAACCCGGGCACGTGGGCAACGAAGTAGTCGCTGATGGTTTTGACCTGCTCCCGGGCATCCATTTCCGCCTGGGTCCATTGGCGGGTGTCCAGAGGATTGATGGTGATGCGGCTCATGTTGCAGTAGCGCAGGCCATTGGGCAGGGGGCGGGCCAGGAGGTTGTTGACCTTCAGCTTGCCCTCGGCGACGCCGCGGTTTGCAATCGCCTGCTTTTCCGGCTGGGGAATTGCGTCGTAGGTGGGACCGTCCACATTGGCCATTTCATACATCAGAGAGCCGGGCTGCAGGACACCGGAGTGGTCGCCGATTTCATAGTGACACCCTGCATCCACCGCCACAGTGGCGTGGAAGGAGGCATCGATGACTACCTTGGCGCTGACGCGCTGGATTCCTTCTTCGTTGTGGAAGACCACGGTGGAAATGGTCCCGTCTTCAGATTCCGTTCCGATGACGCGGGTGTGCAGCAGGACATCTACCCCGGCTGCCTGCACCAAGCGATGGATGACGCGGATAAGCGCCTCGTGCTCATAGGGGATCACCTGCAATTCCAGGTCTTTTCGCCCGCACAGGTAGATGGTCTGGACACCGGGAGTCCCGTGTTCTGCGTTCAGACCGTCCAGCACCTCTTTTAAAATACCTTTCTGGGGGCCCAGGCCTTCCTGCTCGGCAAATCCCATCAGCTGGCCAATCTGAGCGCCGGTGGCGGTCCCGCCCAGAAAGGCTTTTTCCTCTAAAAGAAGGGTTTTTGCACCGTTTTTGGCAGAGGCGATTGCTGCGGCAAAGCCAGCCGTTCCGCCGCCTACCACCACAGTGTCATATTCGCCGACCAGGGGGGAAAAATCAAATTTACTCACGCAAGATTTCCTCCTAAGTTTCAAACATTACATAAACAGGGAAGCAATGGGATAACCCACGACAGCAAACAGGACGGCAGCTGTGATGGACCAGAGCAGGCCGTATTTCAGCATGGTGTCCGTGTTCAGCCAGCCCGTACCGGCGGCAATGGCGGCGTGGGCAGTGCTGGGCGGAGTGGCACAGGCCACACAGGCACCGGCGCCAATGACACAGGTCAGGGCTGCGGGGTTCACACCGGCGATGGCTCCGCCATAGACCAGAGGCAGAGAGATGCTGTACATCAGGGTAACGGTAACGGTATTGGAAGCGAAGTTGGTAATGATAACGGTAAACAGGGAGATAAACAGGACGAAGATAATGGGAGGCATGTTGCCGATGATGGGAGCCAGAGCGTTGCTGATGAGGGCGGTGATGCCGGCATCCTCATTGGTCAGGGCACTGCCCAGAATGCTGGTAGCGGCAACCATAAATACGGCGCCCCAGGGCACACCTTTGGTGACGGCCTCATTGAAGTTCATAAGAGGCTTGCCGTCCACACAGAGGATGCACAGGATGACTGCGCCGATGATGGCGGGGGTGGGGGTGCCCAGGCTGTTGATGGCAGAGGCCACACCGGGCAGAATGGGACTGATGATGCCGGGCAGCAGCCACATGGCTACGACGAGCAGGAAGACGGTCAGAGTGTATTTTTCCTGCTTGCTCATGGGCTGGATTTCGCTGGACAAAACGGAGCTGTCCAGATTTTTGATCCGATCCACGTCAGGACGGCACACAAATTTGGTGAGCAGCATAGAGACAAAGAAAATGACGATGCAAGAGATTACGCCGAAGATGGTATAGGCGACAAAGTCAATGGGGGCACCCATATCATTTTCATACAGGCTCAGAGCCATGGTGGTAACGGTGTGGGCGATGGGAGTGGCTGCGGTGGACAAGGAGGCAAAGAACAGAATGCCCAGTACCGTGATCTGGGGGAAACGGTCGCCTTTTTCATACTTCAGCTCTGCAAAGATCTGCTCTGCAATGGGCAGGCACACCACAAAAGCAGGGATCGGGCTCATAAAGGAACCGATGAACAGGGGAGCTAGGAACAGAAGTCCCAGGAACAGCCAGGGATTTTTTTTGGCAAAGGGACGGGTGACAAACCATACAGCCACGCGCTTGAGGAAACCGGTTTGGCGCAGGGCGTAAGTGACCATGGAGCTGAACAACACAAAAGAGGTGATCCAGCCGCCCATGGAGCCGCTCAGTGCGCTGGAATAAGTATACAGCGGAGAAAGCATCAGCGCAACGATGCACAGCAGACTGGGCCAGGTCACAGAGACAAACATCCATAGCAGAATGGTTCCGATAAAGATTCCGGCCACCTGCATGCCCAAGGCGTTCAGACCAAATACGGGAGGCAGATATCCTCCGCAAAGGACCAGCAGTACGCCAATAATTGTGAATACCCATTTTTTCACATCTTTCATATTGACCCCTCTTCTCTTTATTTTTTGGAAGCAGTTACTTCCGGTAGATGTTTTTATCATAGCGAAATTGTTTCCCAACAGCAATTCGAGTTTTCGGTGATTTATTCCAAATGAGAATGAAATAGGAAATGAATTTTGACTTTTACGACAAACGTGGTTTCGACTGCCGAAATTCGCCCGCCATAAAACGGCAAAAACAAGCCGCAGGGCTGCCCCTTTTAGGAGGGGAGCCCCGCGGCTTGCCGGGATTTATGGAATCAATTTATAAGGGAGGTTCAACCGTAAAAGGCGAGGTGTGTTTCGAGGGGAGAAACCAGCTTGCCTTTTCGGAAAGAGGGAGCAAAATCAGTATGCGCCGAAGCCGATCAGCACGGCCACGATCATCAGGATGGCCTGGGTCACAAACAGGCTCAGGAACACGGGAATCACAAATTTCCACCACTTCTGGATCTTCACGCCGGCCAGACCGGACATGATGGCGGCAAAGCCAGTGGGCCACACGATGTTGGACAGACCGTCGCCGAACTGGAAGGCCAGAACGGCAATGTCGCGGTGCAGACCCAGCAGGTCGGACAGGGGAGCCATGATGGGCATGGAGGTGGCAGCCTGGCCGGAACCGGAGGGGATCAGGAAGTTCAGGAAGGTCTGCAGGATCAGCATGCACACGGCGGACAGCCAAGCGGGCAGGTAGGACAGGGGCAGGGACATGTAGTACACGATGGTGTCGATGATGTTGCCAGCCTGGAGGACCATCAGAATGCCGCGGGCCAGACCGATCATCATACAGGCCATTGCCACGTTGGTAAAGCCCTGCTCATACTTTTTGGCGATGTCATTGAGGCCCCAGCCCATGACAATGGCGCTGAGAATACCCATGATGGTAAAGGAGGCGGCCAGCTCGGGGAAGTACCAGCCGTAGGTCTTACAGCCATAGACGATCACAATGATACCGGCCAGCAGGATGAGCAGCACCAGCACTTCGCGGATGCTGAAGCGGGCGTTCTGCACGTCCTCCTCGGACATGCTGGCGGCCACGTCATCGTTGTAGACCAGGCTCTTGGTGGGGTCGGCCTGGACCTTCAGGGCGTAGCGGATGACAAAGAAGGAGGCCACGGCGATCATGCACAGGTGGCAGAACAGACGGAAGCCGGTGCCGGACATGGGAGGCACCTCGGCAATGCCCTGGGCCACGCCCACGGTGAAGGGGTTGACCATAGCGCCGGAATAGCCCATGCCGGCGCCCAGGGCCACAATGGCCAGACCTACAATGGCGTCAAAGCCCATGGCGATGGCGATGCCGGTGAACACGGGGATGAAGGGGAACCACTCCTCAAACAGGCCGATGGTGGAGGAGGCGATGCCGATGATGGTGAGGAACACGGGGATGATGGCCACACGGGCCTTTCCCTTAAATACCTTCAGCATGGCGGCCACCAGGCCGTTGAAGGCGCCGCTGGAGATGATGATGCTGATGGAGGCGTAGGCGATGAACACGAAGAAGATGACGCCGCCGGCATCCATAAAGCCTTCGTAGATGGCGCGGAACATGTCAAACAGTCCCACGGGGCTTGCTTCTACGGCGTGATACGTACCGGCCACAACCACGGTCTTACCGGTGGCCTCGTTGACCACTCGGTCAAAGGAGCCCGTGGGCAGGACCCAGGTCAAAAGAGTACAGACGACGATAATCAGGAACAAGAGGGCGTAGATGTGGGGTAAGCCAAGTTTTTTCCGTTTCTCCAGAGTGTTAGGGTTACTCATGGAAGTTCCTCCTTTATCACACAATTACAGTTTCTGGGCTTTTGCGCTTTGGTAGGACTCTTCAACCGCCTTGCGGAAGGCGCTGTCCGTCAGTGTGCGAAGGGTCATTTGGGCAATCAGGCTGGCTCCCTTGGCGATGGCCTCATGAGCGGTGGGCTTGCAGGTCTCGTCACGGAACTCGGGGGTGTGCAGAGCGTAGAAGGTGTCGGAAATGGAGAGCATGGGCTGGATGGAGGGGCAGCGGTAGCTGACGTTGCCCATGTCGGAGGAGCCGTTGGCGGCCTGGACCTCTCCCTGAGGCAGGCCCAACTGCTCCAGAATGGAGAGCACCTCCTGCTCCAGAACGGGCACACGGACCATGTCGTCAAAGCCGTCAAAGCCCTCGGTGAAGGAGACGTCGCAGTCCAGCGCCATGGCGGCGCCTTTGGCGCATTTCTTTACCACCTCGTCCATCTGGGCCAGCTTGCCCATGGAGTCGGTGCGGAATTCCATGCGTACCTCGGAGCGGGCGGGCAGGATGTTGGGATACACGCCGCCGTCGGTAATGACGCCGTTAACATGGATGTCGGGGGTAAAGC
>DBFWXD010000454.1:0-6094 GCA_048215895.1 Eubacteriales bacterium | reverse complement strand
GAGCATGGTGGTGGCCGCGCAGAACCCCGGACTAAACCCCGAGCTGATTCGCGCCGCTTTCTGCCGGGAGTATCCCCAGTTTGCGCCTCAGTTTGTCACCTTCCACCGGCGCGAGGTGCTGGACGGGGATGAAAAACTGTTCCGTTAAGGAAAAGATACCCTTGACAAAGACTATGGGATGTGATAACATCCCACATAAGCAAAGGGGAGTAGTCGGCGTGCTTTGGCGCGCGGCACCGGCCAACATCATGGGAGTTTTCCCTGGCCATGCCTGAAATGACAAGACCTGCGTTCCGCGCGGAACGCAGGTCTTTTTGTTTCGCGTCCGCTTCTTTTGGGAAGGATAGAAAAAAACGAAGGGAAGTAGAAGAATGGGATTTGAATTTCTGTGGGAGGGCCTGCTGTCTATCACTCCGCAGCAGGTAGTCATGTATGTGGTCGGCGCGGTCCTGATCTGGCTGGCCATCGAAAAGGGGTTCGAGCCGGCGCTGCTCATGCCCATGGGCTTTGGCGCCATTCTGGTGAACCTGCCTTTGTCTGGAGTCATCAACCAGGTGAGCGCGGGCGTGGGTGAGACCCACGGTATTATTCAGTGGCTCTTTGAAGTAGGCATTGAGGCCAGTGAGGCCATGCCGATTCTGCTGTTTATCGGCATCGGCGCCATGATTGACTTTGGCCCTCTGCTGGCCAACCCCAAGCTGTTCCTGTGCGGCGCTGCTGCTCAGGCCGGTATCTTCCTGACCATTCTCATTGCCGCTGGTCTCGGCTTCGATATTAAGGACGCCGCCTCCATCGGTATCATCGGTGCCGCGGACGGCCCCACCTCCATTCTGGTGTCCCAGACCCTGAAGAGCAACTATGTGGGCGCCATCGCTGTGGCTGCTTACTCCTATATGGCTCTGGTGCCTATTATCCAGCCCTTCGCCATTAAGCTGGTCACCACCAAGAAGGAGCGGGCTATGCGCATGCCCTACCAGCCCAAGGGCGTAACCCGCCGGATGCGGATCATGTTCCCCATTATCGTAACGGTCATCGCCGGCCTGGTGGCCCCCTCCTCTGTGGCTCTGGTGGGCTTCCTCATGTTCGGCAACCTGATTCGTGAGTGCGGCGTGCTGACCACCCTGTCCAACACCGCGCAGAATGACCTGGCCAACCTCATCACCCTGCTGCTGGGCATCACCATCTCCTTCTCCATGAAGGCGGATCAGTTCGTCCAGCCCCAGACTCTGATGATCATGGGCCTGGGCCTGGTGGCCTTTGTTCTGGACTCTGTGGTGGGCGTGCTGTTTGTGAAGGTGCTGAACCTGATCACTCCCAAGAATAAGATTAACCCCATGGTGGGTGCCGCGGGAATCTCTGCCTTCCCCATGTCTGCCCGTGTGATTGAGAAGCTGGGCCAGGAGGCCGATTCTCAGAACCACCTGCTCATGCACGCGATTGCCGCCAATGTGTCCGGCCAGATCGCCTCTGTGGTGGCCGGCGGCGTGGTGCTGCAGTACTTTGCCAACCTGGGCTGATAGGAGGAAACGAACATGAGTGAAAATGTCATGATGGCCCTGGAAATGATGGGTCAGGGTATGCTGGGAATTTTCGTCGTGCTGGGGATTATCGCTCTGCTGGTGGTTCTGCTCCAGAAGCTTGACGGCAAGAAGAAAAAATAAAGTTTCTCCCCTTTACAAAAGCCGGGCGGCCTGCTTATGCGGGCCGTCCGGCTTATTTCATAGGGAACGCTGCGGTTAGCGGGAGAGAGGGCGCTCCAGAGCGATTACAGCCAATCTTCCACCACATCCGCCAGCCCCGCCGGGCCGACTTTATTATCGACCAGCAGGGTCATCAGCTGGTCAATGCGGGCTGCGCTGGTGGTGAGGGATGGACAGCAGGCCTCGTCTCCCGCCTCCTCCGCAATGCGGACCCCGTAGTTCTCACAGGCAAAGCGCGGAGTTTCTATCTGATCCACGGTTAGGTAGTAGTGAAAGAGCCTGGGGACTCCCTGAGGGTCTTTGCAGCGCCGGGTGGCAATTTTCACTTCCATGATATGGTATCTTCCCTCCGTAAAATGGATTTACGACCACATTATATAGTGTTTATCTGTGAGAGAAAAGCAAAACATATCGCAGAAATCTGCCCGATTCTCCATGCTTCGTGCCCGGCAAGGGCGAGAATCGAAGAAGTACGTCGGGGTAAGGGGAGAAGAGAAAGAAAAAACATCTGTAAAGGATAATCCTTTACAGATGTTTTTCACAGCTTGAAATCGTCATCGCTCAGTCCAGCGCCGGCCAGCTTTGTGGGGCGTGGGGGAGTGCGCCGCAGGGGGTCATATTTAAATCGGTGGCAGTGGGAGCCGGCAGCCATAACCCCCTTCTTGGGGCAGAGAATCTGGTCCTCGCCCAGCTCGCGTCCGTGGGCGCAGTAGACACAGCGGGGCTCGATTCCCTTTTGAAACAGGCCCATGGGAATCCCTCCTTGTCTCAGGTATTTTTTCTTATTATACTACACTCCTTCTTGGTTTTCCACTGCTTTTTTTCACCACGTAGAGGGCCAATGCCAGAAACAGCAGCCACATGGCCCAGGCGGCGGCCGCGGAGATGGTGAGCGCCTGGTGAAAGTCCAGATGTGCGATGGCCTCCGTCTGCTCCATCAGGTAGTAGGAGACCGGCCCGCTCAAGGGGAAGCGAGCGCAGAGTGCGGCGGCAATGAAGGAGGAAAGCACTCCGTGAAGAAGCTTCCCAACCACGTAGGTCCGCATGGACAGACCGCTGTCCCCCAGAAAAGCCAGCACCTGGCAGTGGACGGAAACCCCGGCCCACCCCAGCATAAAGGCGGCCATGGACAGCCGCCCGGTGAGCGCGCCGTCGGTCAGGGAGGACACCCCGGAGGAAACCTCCAAAAGTCCGGTCAACAGCCGTCTGGCCCAGAGCTCGCTGAGCCCCAGGGGAGAGAAGAGAGCGGCAAGCCCTCGTGCCAGGGTGCCCAATACCCCGGCATAGGACAAAAGCCGGAGAAAGACGGTAAAAAAGAGGACAAAGGCGCAGATATTCAGGGCAGAGGCCATGGCTCCGGTGATGGAGTGGGTAAAGGCGACCGGAAAACTGGCGGCCTGGAACTGAGGACCTCCAGCCCGATAGGTCTGGGGGCAATGAGAGGGCTTATAAAAGCGGAAGAGAAGCCCCACTACCAAGGAGGCCAAAATATGGGCCAGATAGAGCATGAGCCCCGCCTTCCCGCTGCCGAACACCCCGGTCCCTACGACGCCCAGGATAAATGCCGGTCCGCTGTTGTTGCAGAAGGCCAGCAGACGCTCCGCCTCGGTGCGGGAGCACTGTCCGTTTTGATAGAGCTCAATGGCGGTGCGGGCCCCAACCGGATATCCTCCCACAAAGCCCAGCGCCAGGGCGGCGGCGCAGGCTCCGTTGACCCGAAACAAAGGGGCCATCACCGGCTCCAGAAGCCGTCCCAGATACCGGGACATGCCCAGCTCTACCACCAGGGAGGACAGGACAAAGAAGGGGAACAAGGAGGGGAGGATCACGTTGCCGCACAGCTTCAGCCCATCCTTCATGGCGCTCATGGACTCGCCCGGCCACAGCACCAGGGCCAGAGCCGTCCACAACAGCCCAAGGCCCAGCAGGGCATCCCGATACTGCGCTTTTCCAACAATCCTTCCCACGGCCCGCCACCTCCCCAGAGCACTTCCCTTTAACGTATGCCTTTTATGGGGATCGTTTGCCTGTCCGGCTGGGCGGCGGGGAAATTTTTTGGATTTAGGGGAAAAGAATTGCAGGCTCAGCCAGTTTTCGCTATAATGATAGCGTTAAGGAAGGGGGCGGCGAAGCATGACACAGAGCAAACAGCCGCTTCCGGAGTCCATCCGGCGGCTGGATACCCCGGAGGGGACTATTTTTTATGTCCTGCGCCGGAAGCGGGTGAAAAACCTGAACCTCCGCTTGGGGGGCGACGGAGTGGCCGCGCTGTCCATTCCCTGGCACATGTCCCAGGAGCGTGCCGAGGCGTTTTTGCGGGAAAAAAGCGGCTGGATTCTCCAGCATCTGCGGCAGGCACAGGAGCTCAGACCGGATCTGCCGCCCCAGCCACCGCGGGAGGTATGCGCCCGGCTGCTCATGGAGGCCCTTTGCCGGGTGTATCCTTTGACAGCGGAACTTGGCGTGGCCTTTCCCCAGCTGAAGCTGAGGCGCATGAAGAGCCAGTGGGGGAACTGCCACTGGGCGCAGGGATACATTACCCTGAATACCGCTCTATGCCGCTGCCCGGAGGAGCTGAGAGACTATGTGGCCCTCCACGAGCTGGTTCATTTTCTCCACCACGATCACGGACCGGGTTTTTATGGAACTATGGATGCGCTGATGCCTGACTGGCGGTCCAGGCGGAAGGCGTTAAAAGGATACGGGGCCGCTCTGGAGACCCCATAGGCAGTCAAAGAGAAGGAAGTGTTACTATGGCATATCGTCCCCTGGCGGACGAGATCCGGCCTCAAACTCTGGATGAGGTAGTAGGACAGTCCCATATTTTAGGAAAGGACGGCCTTCTGCGCCGGATCGTAGAGGGAGGAAATATCCCCAACCTGATTTTCTACGGCCCGTCCGGAACGGGGAAGACCACGGTGGCCAACATCATCGCCCAGCGGACCAACCGTCCTCTGCACCGGCTGAACGCCACCACCGCCTCCATCTCGGACATTAAAGACATTATGGCCGACATCGGCACCCTGCTGGCGCCGGAAGGGGTGCTGCTGTACCTGGATGAGATCCAGTATTTTAACAAAAAGCAGCAGCAGTCCCTGCTGGAGTTTATGGAGGACGGCCGCATCACCCTCATTGCATCTACTACGGAAAATCCGTTCTTTGCGGTGTTTGGGGCGGTGCTGTCCCGGGCCACCGTCTTTGAATTCAAGCAGATTACCGCCCAGGAGGTGCTCCCCGCCATTGACCGGGGCATCTCCATCATGGAAAAACGCCTGGGGGGCGAGGTGGTCTGTGAGGATGGCGTGCGGGAACACATTGCCTCGGCCTGCGGGGGAGATGTGCGGAAAGCCATGAATGCCATCGAGCTGCTTCTCAACGCGGCCAAACGGGAGCAAGGGAAAATACTTGTCACCCTTGATGACGCCCAGACCGCCGCGCAGAAGTCGGCCATGCGCTACGACCGGGAGGGAGACGCCCACTTTGACATCGCCTCCGCTCTGATGAAGTCCCTGCGGGGGTCGGACCCGGACGCGGCTCTTCACTACCTGGCCCGGCTGCTGGAGGCGGGGGATATGATTACCGCCATCCGGCGCATTCTCTGCTCGGCCAGCGAGGATATCGGTATGGCCTATCCCATGGCGGTGCCCATTGTCAAGGCCTGCGTGGACAACGCTCTCCAACTGGGGCTGCCCGAGGCACGGCTGCCTCTGGCCCAGGCGGTGATCCTTCTGGCTACGGCCCCAAAATCCAATTCCGCCTGCATGGCCATTGACCGGGCCATGGCCGATGTGCGGGCCGGGAAGGTGGGAGACATTCCCCGGGAGCTGCAGAACGTCCATGCGGATTCCGCCGGCATGGAACGGGAGCAGGGCTACAAGTCCCCTCACAGCTATCCTCACCACTGGGTGGAGCAGCAGTACCTGCCTTACGATCTGGCTGGGGCCGCCTATTACCAATATGGAGACAACAAAACCGAACAGGCGGCCAAGCGGTATTGGGATGAGATTAAAAAGAAGCCCTGAGGGCAGAGGTAGGAGAGAGAAGCATGGAATGGACGCAACTCATTCAAACCTGGGCGATTGTGTGCCCGCTGGTATTCATCGGCGGACTGGTGGATTCCGTAGCCGGAGGCGGAGGGCTCATTACCCTGCCGGCCTATCTGCTGGCCGGTCTGCCCGCCCATAATGCCGCCGCTACCAACAAGTGCGGCAACGCCTTCGGCACCTTCCTGGCCACCGGTCGCTTTCTGAAGCGGGGCCAGGTCCATGTGCCCAGCGCCATTGCCGGCGGCATCGGAGCCCTGGTGGGTGCCTGGGTGGGCGCTAAACTCAATATGATCATGCCCGAGCAGGTGCTCTATTATCTGCTGCTGGCGGTGGTGCCGGTGATGGCCA
>DBFWXD010000453.1:0-3936 GCA_048215895.1 Eubacteriales bacterium | reverse complement strand
CCGGAGGGCCAATCGGGCATACCGGAAACGTCCATCTGAAATGTTCTGCCTGCAGAAACGCATTTGTTGTCGGGAAGGAGGAACTGCTTGCGCAGACGGCACGGCAGCTTGCGGCACATGAAAAACCCATATGTAAGCCATACGCGCCCTCTGCGGAGGCTGTTCGCCTGGCCAATGCCATTAACCGGGCGTTGGAACAGCCAGGAGACGGTAAGGAGGCTCTCTCCCACATCCTGCAAGGGGCAGCTGCCCGGTATGCCTGCTGTGATGATGGTGTGGATACGGCTGTAAGCCAAACGCAGCCCGACCAAATCGACTGGGAACGCTTCGAACGAACGGTCTCCCATATCATAATCGGAACAGATAACGCAATCACCGTACACTTCTGATTAGGAACAGAAAGGACAGCAAAATGGAACAATCATCACTGGAACGCACCATCCACCGCATTCCGGCATCACGGTCCAATGTAGCAAGCAACAAGACGAGGCTCCACGGCAGGCAGCGGGTGGCGGCTTACTGCCGGGTCAGCACCGACAGTGAGGAGCAGATCAACAGCTACACCGCCCAGAAAGCCTACTACACCCAGAAAATTGAGGAGTCCCCAGATTGGGAACTGGCGGGGATCTTCGCGGACGAGGGGATCACCGGGACCAGTATGAAGAAGCGAAAAGAATTCAACCGGATGATCACCGCCTGCAAGCGGGGCGGGATCGACCTCATCCTCACAAAGTCTCTCTCCCGTTTCGCCCGGAACACCGTAGACTGCCTGGAGACGGTGCGGATGCTGAAGGCCAGGGGGATCGGGGTCATCTTCGAAAAGGAAAATATCAATACGCTGACAGAGTCCAGCGAGTTCCTCATCACTCTGTTCAGCGGATTTGCCCAGGCCGAGAGTGAATCACTCAGCTCCAATATCCAGCTGGGTATCCGGATGGCAATGAAAGAAGGAAAGGTCAACTTCCACTACAGATCCATGCTGGGCTACCAAAGAGGAGCGGACGGTAAGCCGGAGATCGTACCGGAGGAGGCCGAGGTGGTGCGGCGAATCTTCCGCCGGTACCTGGAGGGCTGCAGTGAGGGCCAGATCCAGAGAGAACTTACCCAGGATGGGATCGCCACCGCAAAGGGTGTCAAGGCATGGTCCCATCAGATCGTGCATAACATCCTCACCAATGAAAAGTATGCGGGAGACGCCCTGCTGCAAAAGACATTCACCACAGACTGCATCAGCAAAAAGGTCAAGAAGAATACCGGCGAGTTGCCGCAGTATTACATCAAGGACAACCACCCTGCTATTATCCCGCGGGACATCTACCAGCGGGTACAGGAGGAGATGGCACGGCGGACCAGCAAGCGAAAGATTCTGCAGAAAAGCGGAAAAACAGAACAGGGCAAATATTCCGCCAAGTATGCGCTCAGTGAGCGGCTGGTCTGTGGTGAGTGTGGTTCCCCCTATAAGCGGTGTACCTGGGCCAGGAACGGCGTCAAACGGATCGTCTGGCGGTGCGTCTCCCGGCTAGAATTCGGGAAAAAATACTGCCATAACTCGCCTTCCATGGCAGAGGACAAGCTGCATACCGCGATCCTCACGGTGCTTAACCGGGTAGTCGAAGCAAGCGATGGCCTGCAGGATGAACTTGCAGAGACGCTCCGAATGGTATGTACTCCGGAAGGGGACGGGAACAACTTGATGGAATTAGAACGCAACATGGAAGCACTTACCACACGGCAGAATACACTGTTGGATCAGGTATTGGCCCACATGGATGACCTGACACTAACAGAGCAGCTCAAGGCCCTGTTGGAAGAAAAGCAGCACCTGCAGACACGGATTGATGCAGCGAAGAAGGAGGCAGCCAACAGAATCAACGAGGACTCACGTATGGCAGAGTTAGCAGCTTACCTGGAGGAACACCTCAGTGGCTTCCAACAGTATGATGACGGGATCGTTCGGCAGTTGGTTGAGCGGATCACCGTAGTCGACGCGGAAACGATTCGAATCAAATTCCGATACAGTGATGTAGAGATCGAGCAGGCCATGTGCTAAAATGGAAACAAGGAGCAACTACTTATGGAAATATTCATTACAGGGGATACACACGGAGATTTCCGCCGCTTCCGCCCGGACATCTTCTACGAGCAGGAACACATAACCAAGGAGGATTTGGTTCTGGTCTGTGGAGACTTTGGTGGAATCTGGTACGGTGATCCACGGGATGATGCAGGACTGGACTGGCTGGATAGTCTGCCCTACACCACGGCCTTCGTGCTCGGGAACCATGAAAACTATGACGCCTACAAAGGTTATCCCAAAGAGGAGTGGCATGGCGGACAGATCCAGAGGATACGTCCCTCCGTCCTGCATCTCATGCGGGGCCAGGTATATGAGCTCAACGGCAGGAAGTTTTTTACCATGGGCGGCGCATCCTCCCATGATATCCAGGATGGTATTCTGGAGCCGGACGATCCAGACTTCGAGGAAAAGTTTCAGCAACTCGAACAGCGCGGTGCGCTGTTTCGTGTGAACCATCGTTCCTGGTGGGCCGAGGAACTGCCTAGCGAAGCGGAATATCTGGAAGCCAGAGCAAATCTGGAGCGTGTCCGCTGGAATGTGGATTACATCATCAGCCACTGCTGCCCCTCCAGCATACAGGATGTGTTCAGCGGAGGAATGTTCAAAAAAGACGCACTGACCGAGTTCTTCGATGAAGTGTGTCAGAGATGTACCTTCCGGTATTGGTTCTTCGGCCACTACCACAGCAACATGGTGATCGAGAAAAAGTATGCTATGCTATATGAGCAGATCATAAGACTGAAGTAAGAAAGAGGGCTGTGCTGACGCATGGCCCTTTTTTCCTATCCTGTTTGCACATGGCTTTGTCAGTATGTCAATATGGGGGTTCGGAAATGGCTTGAAAAAAGCGCAGAAAAACAAAAATACAAGATGCGCAAAACCGCGAACCCATTGAGCCGCAAGGCTTTCCGGGCTGTATCTTTTTCGGCAACAAAAGACAAGCTACTTAGTGTAGTCACAAAAAAAGGAGGTGCGACAGACTAATGTTGAATATGGGTTTGCTTGTCTGTTGTTCCTTGCCGTATGTCATTATCTCGACCCCGATAATTTACAGTACGGTGAAAACCTGGTTCGCCGCCAGCCATAATAGTGCGGGAAGCCGAACCGATCGGTATAACTGTTTGCCGTATTATACGGCTGGGTTTGAGTAGAAAATGCACATAAGAGGGGTCATGCAAAATAGCCCCGCTACGGCGGGGCGTACGCCAGGGTAGCTCAGTCGGACAGAGCGCGTACTAATGCGTGTCTTGTTGAGACGCTTACAGCAACTTTCTATGGACTGTTAATCCCGTGGTCGTGGGTTCGAGTCCCACCCCTGGCACAAGCAGAAGCCGTCCCTGCTAATGGGCGGATAGGCATAGGGCTTTGGGATCGTTTATGTCTATGCTGACGGTAAACGCCAGATATTCAACCCAAATATCTTGAACTGGGTTGTGACGGCTCGGAAAGACGAGCTTCATGCGGCAGTGGTGAAGTGGTCAACACAGCAGCCCTATTACAATGCGAAACGAGGAGTTCCGCTAACAGCAATGTTCAAGGAAGCCAAGCTGCCATTCGTAGGTTCGAGTCCTACCTGCCGCTCCATTTCTCTGGGCATAAACAGCAACAGTAAATAAAAAGTGTGTCCTGGGTATCTCAATATAGGAGGTAAGAGATAATGAGTAACTTTATGGATGGGATCAAGAGCACGCTGAATAACGAGTGCAATGTCTCTGTCACCGAGAACGGTGCAGTCGGCTTCCGCACTACCGGCAAGGCTCTCCTGGATCTCAATTTCGCTGTGGCATCTCTCCGTAGCGCCAGCGAGCACGACATCTCTCAGCGCTTCACTAAGGCGTTCTTCGAGGACAAGTTGATGG
>DBFWXD010000452.1:0-4905 GCA_048215895.1 Eubacteriales bacterium | reverse complement strand
CCCCCCCATAACCTCAATGAGGTCATTAACGCCACCATCCAGGTCCTTGACGACCCCGAGTCCTCTCTGGCCGACCTGATGGAGCACATCCACGGCCCCGACTTCCCCACCCGGGGCATCATTATGGGCCGCAGCGGCATCCGGGCTGCCTACGCCACCGGCCGGGGCCGGATCACCGTCCGGGCCCGCCACGAGTTTGAGGAGTTCGGCAAGGACCGCACCCGCATCGTCATCACCGAGATCCCCTATCAGGTGAATAAGCGGATGCTCATCAAGAACATGGCCGACCAGGTGGAGGACAAGCGCCTGGAGGGCATCTCCGACATCCGGGACGAGACCGACCGCAACGGCATGCGCATCGTCATTGAGCTGAAACGGGATGCTAACCCCCAGGTGGTTTTGAACCGCCTCTTTGCCCAGACCCAGCTGCAAACCACCTTTGCCATCAACATGCTGGCCCTGGTGGAGGTCAACGGCAAGCTCCAGCCCAAGATCCTCTCCCTGCGCCACATTCTGGACGAGTACATTGCCTATCAGGAGCAGGTCATCATCCGCCGCACCCAGTTCGACCTGAAGAAGGCCCAGGAGCGCGCCCACCTGCTGGAGGGTCTGCTGGTGGCCCAGGACAACATTGACGAGGTCATCCACATCATCCGCACCAGGTACGACAACGCCAAGGAAAACCTGATGACCCGATTTGACCTGGACGAGGTGCAGGCCCAGGCCATTCTGGACATGCGCCTGAAGGCTCTCCAGGGTCTGGACCGGGAGAAGCTGGAGAAGGAGTATCAGGAGCTGGAGGAGCGCATCGCCTACTTTAACCAGCTGCTGGCCAGCGAGGAGATGCTCCGGGGCGTCCTCAAGGAGGAGCTCATCGCCATCCGGGACAAGTACGGCGACGAGCGCCTGACTGAGATCCAGGATGTGGAGGACGAGATCGACATTGAGGACCTGATTGAAGAGGAGCAGTGCGTCTTCACCCTCACCCAGGCGGGCTACATCAAGCGTACCCCGGTGAGCGAGTATACCGCCCAGTCCAAGGGCGGCATGGGCAAGAAGGGCATCACCACCCGGGAAGAGGACTATGTGGTGGATGTGTTCACCGCCTCTACCCATGACTATATCCTCTTCTTCACCGACACCGGCAAGGTGTATCGGAAGAAGGGCTATCAGATCCCCGAGAGCGGCAAGACCGCCAAGGGCACCAACATCATCAACATCATCCAGGTGGAACAGGGCGAGAAGGTCCAGGCCATGCTCCACTACCGGGAGATCGGCGAAGAGAAGCTCTATCTGTTCATGGTCACCCGGCTGGGCACCGTGAAGCGTCTGCCGGTGGAAGCGCTGAAGAACCTGCGCAACAACGGCATCCGGGCCCTGACCCTGGACGAGGGAGATGAGCTGGTGGCCGTGCGGGAGACCGACGGCACCAAGAAGATCCTCATCGCTACCCACGATGGCATGGCCGTGTGCTTTGACGAGAACGACGTGCGGCCCATGGGCCGTACCGCCGTGGGCGTACGGGGCATCCGCCTGCGGGAGGGCGACTATGTGGTAGGCGCCGCCCGGATGACCGCCGGAAGAACCGTGCTGACCATCACGGAGAACGGCTACGGTAAGCGTACCCCCGTGGAGGAGTACCGGATCACCAACCGGGGCGGCCTGGGCATCAAGAACTACGCCGTCACCGAGAAGACCGGCAAGATCGTGGGCATCAAGGTAGTCACCGGCGAGGAGGACCTGCTCCTGGTCACCCAGGCGGGCATCCTGATCCGGACCCACGTGGATGCCATCCGGGAGGCTGGACGTGCTACCCAGGGCGTCATTGTCATGCGCTTCAAGGAAGATGGCGACCGGGTCATCTCGCTTGCCCTGGCCGAGCGTGAGGAGGACGCTTCCACACAGGAGGAAACTGCGGAAGAGCTTCCGTCTGAGCAGCCTGAGAAATAAATATGAATAAGAGCAGCCCCAGACAGGGGCTGCTCTTTCCAAAAAAGGAGGGATCGTTTTATGAGAAGACGACGGGTAACTTATCGCCCCAGCAAGGCCCAGGGGGCGTTCGGCATGGTTTGGGGCGGCGTGTTTATTCTGATCGGCCTGTTTGTGGTCATTCCCGCTGTTGGTCCCTTTGGAATTTTGTGGACCCTGGCCGCCGTTGCCATCACTGCCATGAACGGCTACCAGGCCTTTGGAAAGACGTACAAAGGCCCGGAAATCACCATTGAGGAGGACAGCGCCCAGACGTCCGATGGGAATCCCTCCTCCCCTGCCCCGGAGGTTCACGACCACATCCCCTCCACCGCTCTGGATGCCAAGCAGCGTCTGGAGCAGCTGGAGAGTTTGAAACAGGCGGGACTGATTACCCAGAGCGAATATGACCAGAAGCGCCGGGAGATTTTGGAGAGACTATGAAGCAAGTAACCATCTATACCGACGGGGCCTGCTCCGGCAATCCCGGCCCCGGGGGCTGGGGAGCCATCCTCATGTACGGCCCCCACAAAAAGGAGCTGTCCGGCGGCGAGGCCCAGACCACCAACAACCGCATGGAGCTCACCGGGGTCATCACTGCCCTGGAGGCATTGAAGGAGCCCTGCACCGTGGAGCTCTACTCCGACAGCAAGTATGTGATCGACGGTCTGGGCAAGGGCTGGGCCAAAGGCTGGCGGGCCCGGGGCTGGGTGAAGTCGGACAAAAAGCCCGCCCTCAACCCGGATCTGTGGGGGAAGCTGCTGGACCTGTGCGACTACCACACCGTCCACCTCCACTGGGTCAAGGGGCATGCGGAGAACCCCTACAACAATCGTTGTGACGAGCTTGCAGTGGCAGAAAGCCAGAAGTATAAATAAAAAAGGGAGGAGCGCTGCTCCTCCCTTTTTATCAATTTAAAAATTTTACATGAGTTCCAGGCCCTTTGCCAGATTGACGGCAAAATCCTGTACGTTGGTGACGATGCCCCGGGCAGACAGACTGCCCCGGTCGCTGAGCTTGTTGACGGCAAACTCAGAAATATCCACGCAATAAAAATATACCTGCCGCACGGTGCCATCCGGCATGACCCGGTAGGACGGAGTCATATTGCCCGTGGCAATGGTATGGAGCATAGTGGCCAGACAGATGACGGTGGTAGCGGAGCGAACCTGGCTGCGCATGGCGTCCTGGGCCTGGTAGACATCTCCGTAAACCGGAGGTAGCGGTCCATCGTCCCGAATGGAACCGGCCAGTACGTAAGGCACGCCCTTTTGCTCACAGGCGTAAAGAATTCCGTTTTGAATTTTCTCTGCTTTCAGAAACGCCGAAATGGAGCCGTGGAGTCGTACCCGGTTGATGGTGTCCAAGTGGTTATAATGTCCATTGGGTCGGCTCTCCTGGGTTGAGATGTCCTGTCCCAGGGCAGTGCCCAAATAGGCGGCTTCCAAATCGTGGGTAGCCAGGGCGTTGCCCGCCAAAATTGCGTGGACATAGCCGCCCAAAACCAGCTTGGAAAAGGCCTCCCGGGCGTTATAGTCAAAGGCAAACGCGGGCCCCAGGACCCACACGACCTGTCCGTGGTCCCGGTCGTGGCGCAGCAGCTCATAAAGCTCTTTATAATCCCGGGAAAAGGCGGTTTCCCGGGAACGGCCCTGGCGGAAGGCAAAGCGGTCCCGTTCGGGAACCTGCTCCTGAAAACCGTTGTGATGGAGAAAAATGCCCTCTTCTCCCCGCTCTGTCCGGCCTACCACTACAAGATCTCCGGCCTTTAAGTGACGAAATTCCCGGATTTGAAATTCCTCCTGATCCCAGACCGCTACACAGTCCATTCTGCTCTCCCGTGCCAGATGCCACTGCCCGTTCAGCTTAAAATACTCGGGAAAGATGCTCATAGCGTGGTAGCCTTCCGGGGCTACGCCGTCCTTTGGGCAGGGAACCAGCTTCGCATCCGGAGCCTGCTGAAGAGAAGCGACGGAAAAGTCAGGGGCCGTGTAGGGCCGGAGAACAAAACTCATGGCAAATTCCTCCCAAATGATTACTCAAAATAAAATAAATCTTCAAATTTTTTGTCCAGGGCAATGCACAGCACCAAGGCCAGCTTTGCGGTGGGATTAAATTGTCCCGTCTCGATGGAGCTGATGGTCTGCCGGGAGACGCCAACCAGTTTGGCCAGATCGCCCTGTGACATGTTTTTTTCCGCCCGGGCGACCTTTAACCTGTTTTTCAATACCAACTGGTCATCCATACGTTCACCAACTCGACAAGTATTTTAATAAATTATACACGATCATCAACAAACAGAAAAGAGCCATAATGGCCTGAGATTTCTGTTTTAAATTTACCGCCTTATATAGGCAGCATCCAAAGGAACAGGCCCAGAACATGGACAGAATATCCCCCACCGGGATGTCATGAATCAATTTGTATGTGGTCAGAATCAGTCCCATAGCAAAGACAAAAATTAAACTGAAGGATTCCCCCTGGATGCGGATGGTCTTTTCCCGTTCATCCTGAAATTGGTTTTCCTTGCGGCTTTGTTCCAAAATTTGCTCTTTTTCCATGGTTGTCACTCCTGTCATTCATATGGATCTGTAAAAGCACCGCAGCTGCTATGGCAAGGTGAGAATAGCACGGCAAAACAGAAATGTCAAGTAAACTAGGCAAAAATATCAGTAAACTTGTCACAACAAAGAAAGGCGTAATGTGGAAAACTTTTTCCGTTTTTCGAAAAAGCACCTGCCAAAACCGAACATATGGGAAGATAGGAGTTGAATTTTCCACAAAAACACGATACAATGCGGAACATGAAAAACAAAGGCCCCCGGGCCGGGAAGGATTGGATATGGAAGAATTTCGCGGAAGTCAGAATTATGTGGCCTCGGAGGAACTGCTGCGGGCGGCCAACATCGCCATGGTGCTGCAAAAGCCCCTTTTGAT
>DBFWXD010000451.1:0-3581 GCA_048215895.1 Eubacteriales bacterium | reverse complement strand
GTCCAATCACAGCCGTAATTCCCGAATGATTCTGATATGTCTTATATTCCACGCCTGCCGCGGTGAGCTGGCGCTTTACAAACTCTGCCGTGCGGGGAAGATCCAGCCCGATTTCCGGAAAACGGTGAAGCACACGTCTCCATTCAACAATTTTATCCTGTAGCTGTTTTGCTTCATCCCAAATGTGTTCCAAGGTAACTCCACATCCTTTCCCTATAATTTTTTAGCTTTGCTGGACAAGATTAGCGTTATGACGCCTTAAATTTGCGGCATTTGTACCTGACGTTCTTTTACAATCCGGCCGTCCTCTACGACAATTTCGCCGCTCTTGATGACAGTCTGCACATGATTTCGGCCAAATTTATATACCATGTCCTCAAAGGTTTCCACATCCAGAATCAGCACATCGGCCGTTTTATCCTTATCCAAAACGCCCCGGTCATTCAGCGTCAGTGCCTTTGCGGAACCGTAAGTCGCTGCACGGACCGCCTCGGCCGGCGAGAAGCGATGCTGCCGGCAGGCCAAAATCAGTACCATCTGCATGGATTCCATCCAACATCCTGGGTTGCAGTTGGTAGCCAGAGCCAAGGTCATGCCGCAGTCCAGCATAGGCCGGGGATCCACGGGATGGGGATGGTGTACTGCAAAATCAGTGCCCGGCAGAATCACGCCCACGACCCCCGCGTCCCGGAGTTTGGGCAGCATAGCAAGCGGAGTGTAATTCAGATGGCCGGCATTGGCCATCTTCATTTCGGCCGCCAGCGCAGAACCGCCAATGTCCGAGTAGGCATCCGTATGGATGCAGGGAATCAGGCCGTACTGCTGGCCGCATGACAGAATCTTCTCTGCATCCTTGGCCGTAAAGTGCCCCTCGTCCACCCAGACGTCGTTGAAGGATGCCATGTGGAATCTGGACACCTGCGGAATCATTTCCTGGCACAGCTGATCAATATACCAGTCCTTGTCTTTTCCTTCCTCCCAGCCATGGCCTCCCAGGAAGGTGGGGACGATATCCATCGGCAAATGTGCACTCAGCAGCCGGTTAACTTCCAGCATCTTCATTTCCGACGGCAGCGTGAGACCATATCCGCTCTTGCTCTCGATGGTAGTCGTACCAGTAATGAGCATATTTCTCAGTCTGCGCTCTGTCCGGGCTGCCAGCACTTCAATGGGAACATCCTTTGTCATGTTGACTGACGCATAGATTCCAGTCGGGATTCCATACTTTTCCAGCGTTTCCGGGCGATCATCCGTAAGCTTAATGGCATATTCCGCCACGCGTGACCCACCAAAAACCACATGCGTATGGCAATCTACAAAGCCGGGCATGACAACCTTTCCTGTGGCATCAATTCGCTGTACCCCGGACAGGTCCCCAGCAGCGGCTTCGACTTCTTCCTTCGTGCCGACAGCACGAATTTTATCTCCTTCGATATAGAGCCAGCCCGATTCGATCAAACCAATATCATGGTTGCTTTCGCCTCGCATGGTAAGCATCTGCGCCGCATTTTCAATGAGCAGCTTAGTTTCCTGTTTCTGATTCTGTTCCATGGCAGCAGCCTCCCTGTGCAGATACATTTAAATAACTTTATATTTGAATGAGGAAAGGGCGAGCACATCTGTGCTTCGCCCTTTCCCCATTTGAATAGGAAGAAAACTATTTTTTAATTAGCGGACGTACTCACCCTCAGGGCCAAAGGTGACCTTATCAGCAGGCTCCCACCAGAGAGGAATCTTGATGCTGTCGCCACCGGCGATCTTGCCCTTGCCGTTACACACGTCCTTAGCGGACTGGTAGCCGGACTGAGCGTGACGGACTACGCCGATACCAGAGTCGGTAACCATGCAGGCGCCCAGACGGAAGTCGGCCTCGTCGGTACCGTCAGCGATCATGGTAACACCAGTGTGGACAGCCTCGCCCATGGAGTAGTTAGCCTGGATGGCGATCAGGTCGCACATAGCGGCACAGTCAAGCAGACCATTGAGCATGGGCCAGTCGGAGACGTAGTCGCCGCCGTCGGGCATATTCTCGGACTCGAAGGTGGGGTTCACGATGGAGCCGGAGTCCAGGTTGTCGCGGGAGAACGCCACGGGGCCCTTGATCTCGCCCTTCTTGATCAGGTCGTTAACAGCCAGGCCGAAGCGGCGGCGCTCGCCGAAGCCCATGTAGCAGATACGGGCAGGCAGAGCCTCGATGGGCAGGTGCTTGCGGGCCAGGTTGATCCAGCGCTCCACCAGGGCGTCGCCCTTGCAGACTTCCAGAGCCAGATCGTCCAGACGAGCCAGGTCGGCAGGATCGCCAGAGATACAAGTCCAGCGGAAGGGACCACGGCCCTCACAGAACAGGGGACGGATGTAAGCGGCCACAAAGCCCTCGATCTGCTTGGCCTCGGCCTCGGGCATACCGGCGTCCATACACTCCTTGCGGATGCTGGTGCCGTACTCGAAAGCCTCAACGCCCCGCTTCTTGAACTCGATCATGGCGCGCAGCTGGCGCTTCATGGTCTCACGGGCGTCGGCCAGATACTGCTCACGATGCTGGCCACGATACACGTCAGCCTGCTCGCCGGTGTAGCCGGAGGGGATGTAGGAGATGGGGTCGTGGCAGGGGCACATCTCGGTGACCACGGCGGGGATGTAATTCTTGGCCAGAGCCTCCTCGAAGATGTCGGCAGCATTGCCAACCACGCCGATGGAGATGGGGTCGTCCTTGGCAACATGCTCCTGGGCAATCTTCCAGGCCTCGTCCAGGGAGTAGACCTTCATGTCCATGTAGTTCTTGGAGATACGACGATCGATCACGCGCTCGTCCGCGTCGGCCAGAATGACCACGGCACCGTGCATCTTGCCGGCCCAAGTCTGGTTGCCGCCCATGCCGCCAGCGCCGGCGGTCAGGAAGATCTTGCCGTGCATGTCGTTCTCCCAGCCCTTCTTCAGGACGATGGCGGACAGAGTCTCGAAGGTACCCTCGATAACGCCCTGGGTGCCGATGTACTCCCAAGGAGCGGCGGTGTACTGAGCGAAGATGGTCAGGTTCTTGTCCTGCATATCATAGAAGCGCTCCCAGGTAGCCTTCATGATGTTGGTAGTAGCCATGACAACACGAGGAGCCAGGTTGTGGGTCTTAAAGATCGCCACGGGCATACCGGACTGGACAACCAGAGTCTCGTCGTTCTCCAGAGTCTTCAGGGACTCGATGATGGCGTAGTAGGACTCCCAGTTACGGGCGCACTTGCCGTTGCCGCCGTAGATAACCAGCTGCTCAGGAATCTCAGCATTCTCCATATTGTTCTCCAGCATACGGAGAATGGTCTCCTGCTTCCAGCCCTTACAACGCAGAGTTTCGGGCTTGTCGAAGCCGCCGCGCTGAGCCTTCACGGAGAAGAGGACCTCAGGCTTGCCTTCCTTGGGGGCGAACATGTTACCACCGTTCATAGACATATTAAATTTCCTCCATTTCAAAAAAATTTTTTGATTATTAGCTTCACGATTTTTTAGTGACGGGCTTTGTTGCCTGTCTCTTAAGTACAGCTACATCATACTCCGGAACAGTCGATAGGCCGTCGATAGAATCGCCCTTT
>DBFWXD010000450.1:0-5525 GCA_048215895.1 Eubacteriales bacterium | reverse complement strand
AGCCCACCCTGTCCCGGCAGCTCATGCAGCTGGAGGAGGAACTGGGGGTACAGCTCTTTCACCGGGGCCGCTACCACATTGTCCTGACCGACGAGGGGATGCTCCTGCGCCGCCGGGCCCAGGAACTGGTGGACCTGGCGGACAAGACGGCCCGGGAATTTACCGCCCGGGAGACGGAGCTGATGGGCGAAATTGCCATCGGCGCGGGCGAGACCCGGAGCATGACCTTCCTCTCCCAGGCCATCCGCACCTTCCGGGAACGTCACCCCAGGGTCACCTTCCGGATCTTCAGCGCCAACGCCGACGATGTAAAAGAGCGGCTGGACATGGGCCTTCTGGACATGGGACTGCTGACCGAACCGGTGGACGTGGGCAAATACGCCTTCTGTCGGATGCAGGAAAAGGACCGCTGGGGGGTGCTGGTGCGCTCCGATTCCCCCTTGGCCCAGTTGGACGCGGTCACGCCCCAGGCTTTGGAATCCGTTCCGCTGCTGGTCAGCGGACGGGAGAGCATACAGGGGGAGCTGGCCAGTTGGTTTGGCGACCGCTGGGATCATCTCCAGATTGCCGCCACCTTCAACCTGATCCTCAACGCCGCCAATATGGTGCGCTGCGGGGTGGGTGCGGCGCTGGGCTTTGATCTGAACCTGGCCTTTGACGATCTTCGGTTTCTCCCCCTCTCCCCGGCCATGGAGACGGGAACGGTGCTGGTCTGGAAAAAGGATCAGGCGCTGACTCCTGTGGTGGAAGCCTTCCATCGCCACATCAAAAATGTCCCCCAGGCATATCAGGAGAAAGAAAATAAGCATTAGACATCGCCAAAAAAGCGTTTTAAAATGTGGGTGTCCCGGAAGGACGCCCACATTTTTTGGTTTGGAGGCTTTGATATGACCATACAGGAGGCCAGCGAGCGCTATCACATCCCCATGCACATTCTGCGGCAATATGAGCAGTGGGGCCTGTGCGGCGCGGTGAAACAAGTGATGGGCGACTGGCAGTATGACGACGCCGACCTGGACCGGCTGAGCACCATTCTGACCCTCCACGACATCGGATTCACCGCGGAGGAGACGGAGCGCTATATGCGTCTTTTGCTGGCGGGAGAGGACACGGCAAAACAGCGTCTTGACATGCTGGAGAACAAGCGCAGCGCCGCCCTGGAGGAAATCCATATGAAGGAGCGCCAGCTTCAGCGGCTGGATTACCTGCGCCATGAAATTCGGAAGGTTCAGAGGAGCCGGAAGGGATAAAACCGCTGGGCTTATCCCGCCTTGCCCCTGATGGAATCACGGTTCTGACAGAAACGCCTCGATGGCAGCCACCGTCTGGGCCTGCTGCTCCTGGGCGGAGATTTCAGCGGGAAGGTCCCCTTTCTGCGCCCCATAGTTGCCGAACTGGGCGTGATTGCCGCCCTGGATCTCCACAATGTTCTGGGTGTAGTCGATGTGGTCCTCCACGCTCTGGTTGAGGGAGCCGTAAATGGTCAGGGTCTTCTCCTCCGGATAGTCACCATAGAGGTAGGCGCCCATGAGAATCAGTCCCTCCACCTCATCCGGATGGTCGGAGGCAAACTTGGAGGCCATGGCGCCGCCCATGGAGTGCCCGGCCATATACCAGTGCTGGATGTCAGGAAACTGCTCCATGACTTTTTCGGCCGCATCAGCGTCAAAAATTGCCATATGAAAGGGCATATGGACCAAAATACAGGTAACTCCGGTCTGCCGGATCTGATCCAGCAGCGGCAAATAGGCCTCCGCCTCCACCTTGGCCCCGGGGTAAAAAATGATTGCGGTATCGGCGGGAGACGTTGGAGACAAAATGGTCAGATTGTCCTGCACGGTGATGCCGCTGTCCTGGGCCAGCACTTCCAGGGCCACATCCTCCGCCCGGTAGTAATCGGACACATACCAGAAAAACACCCCGGCCAGAATGGCCAGAATCAAAAGAACGCTCCCTCCGGCAACAAGCCATTTTTTGCGCCGGGATATGTGCTTGTCTCTCATGTTCCCATCCCCCCAGTCAGAATATGCCCAGCCAAAGCCAGCAGGAAAATGACGATCAGCTTTACTCCGGCCACCCCGTTCACCAGATAAGAGGCAAACAGCCGCTGCTCTTCACTCTCCCGATAGGAAAAGGCGTTGCACACGTCCACGCCGTTGCCCGCGGAAAAATAGAAAATCATGGTTTCCTCTCGCTTTCTTTGCTTACGTCGGTCGTTCCATATAAGGGTATCATACCGTCCGCCTTCTGGAGTGTCAATCTTAAGGACAATTCAGAAAAAATTCAGTTCAAATGCAAATTTGTCTGCTATCATGATACCCACTTCTGAACACGCACCAACGACAGCCCGGGAGGTATTTATGGAATTTACGTGTCACACCACATACGATCAACACGCGCTGACTGCCATGGCGCGGGCCATCCGAAAAACCGTTCGCACCAAACAAAGCCGGTGGATTCACCTCTATGCCAGGGTCATGATCGGGCTTCTCCTGGTGTCCCTCTGGCTATCCTGGGGGAACCTCTTGCAGACGGTGCTCCACGGCGCGGTCATTGCGGCGCTGCTGCTCATTGAATGGAAAGAGGACGCGCTCAACGCCTATTTTGCAAAGCGCAAAGCCCTGCCGGGCACGGATACCGCCGACACCACCTTTTTCCCCGACCACTTTCTGGTCAAAACCGCCGCGGCAGAATCCAAGTGGCAGTATGACAAAATTCTGGCCCTGGCAGAGACGGGAGACTACCTGGTCTTGGTGATGGGGAAAAACCACGCCCTGGCCATGGAAAAAGCGGCGCTGGAGGGCGGCAGTCTCTCTGCATTCTTCCATTTTCTGGAGGAAAAGTCCGAGCAGAAGATTCAGAACGTGGGAGGATAAGGGAATATGAAGACGGGTTATAAAATTGCAATCCTGGGCAGTCTGGCAGCCGCATCCGGGGCTGCCGCCTGCTGGCGCTGGATGATTCGGATGCCCCTCAAGGAATTTACCCGCTATGCGCTCTATCTGGCGGCCATGGACGACGAGATCTGCCGGAACGAGCTGGAGGGCAACCAGATTGGAACTGGAGTCATTACCTTCCCCCCTAAGGCAGAGACTTTGCAGCAGCGGTATCATCTCTTTCTCCAGATGAACCGAACCAAAAGCCGCCGGCAGATTCAGGCAGACATCGCAGACATGGAGCAGCGTCTTCAGCAGTCCCGGCAGTACATCCATGCTCCCAAGGAGCAGCTGGAAGTGGAGTTTTCTGGGGGAGATTATCTTTGACAGACCGTCTTCGCCCGTCTGGCACAGACGGTTTCATTCCCAGCGATTTCACAAGCTTGGAGCCGTCCTTTGGCGGAACATGTGATTCCAAACGCGGCACACAATAGAGCACAGGAGGGTCCCTTGTCGGCCCTCCTGTGCTTTTTCATCTGAATGGTCTTGTCTACGTCACCACCGTGAACGCTCTCCCCCACGGATCCCATATGGTTCGTCGCTTCTTATCTTACGCCGCATTCGTCAAGGCGTGGATGAGCTCCTCCTGCCCGATCCCCCACTGATGATTTTGTGTAATTTCCTCCTCGGTGCAGGCAAAATACCGCCACTGCTCCTCGTAGGTAATCCCGGCGTCCCAGGTGGTGTCAAAGTACCGGTATTCGCCGTTGATCCGGGCACAATTCCACATATGCTCCTCCCCGGCTCCCACGCCGGTCACGTTCCAGCAGGGAATCCCTGCCTCCCGGCAGAGCAGGTTGAAGGCCCAGGAGAATCCGCCGCAGATGGCAGTTCCATACTCCAGCGGACCAAATGCGGTGCGGGACTCATAGGGTACGGCGCTGGGGTCCTGATAATAGCGGATATCATAGGAGGTATGTTCCACAATATAGCCGTAAATGGCCCGCAGCGTTTCCTCCTCCCCCATATCATCGGTGAAAATCTGCTCCGCCACGGAATGGGCCAGATCTTTTACCTCTCCGGCCTGTTCCACACTCTGCTCCAGCGTATCCGCATTGCTGGGAAAGGCACGGATGGCGGTGGCGTCGCTGTTGAGCATATAAAGCACATAACCATAGCCCGCCAGCTGCAAGGCCCGCTGCATATCATCCACCAACAGCTCCGGATCGAGAATGGCAATGGGAATTTCCTCTTCTCCCAGATGGGCGTCGGCAATCTCCACAAGGTCGGCCAGGCTGCGGACCTCCTCCGCTCCCTCCGGAGCCCCGTCCGGATAGCCCAATTTATACGGCATATAAAGGATTTTGCAGATGGTACCCTCTGGGCCGTCCGTACACTCCAGCTGATAGGCGTATTTCAGCTCCGGCTGCTCGCTCAACACCTGATTGGATGCATTTTGCAGGAAAATCGATCGGTCCTGAAGGGACAACTCTGTATCAGAAAAGGAAAAGGTCAGCTGGGAAATCATTCCCTCATAAGCCTGTTTCAAAATTTCCGCCGCGTCCTGCTGGTCTGTGACCGGATAGATGCCGTCCATCGGGTCGGACGGTTCCGGCTCAGACGCTTCCCCCGGTGCTGACGTCTCCGCCGACACGCTTGTGCCGCTGTCTTCCACCGGCTGCCCGGAACAGCTGCTCAGGCTCAGCAGCAGACACAGCGCACAGGCAGCCGCAAGTTTTCGTTTCAACATTGGAATCCCTCCTGGACCACGTAGTAACCGTATCATAGCATAACACCAGGGGATACAGCAAGGATACAGAACGTGGTATAAAGAGGAAGTACGCAACTCTGCCCTTATGCCTCACTACTCCCATCCCTGGGACGCACGCAGGATTCGATAATGTCGGCAATCATCTCCACGTCATCTCCGCAGTCCTGGCGCAGCCACTCTTTGATAATGGCAGCGATGCCCTCGATATAGTAGGCGATGTAGTAGGGGCGATGGGCGGTCGGAATCTCAAACCGCTCCAGGATAGGGCCCAGGACGTGCTGCTTCAGCTCACGGTAGCGTGCGTTGGCGCCCACGCTGCCCGGATTTCGGAACGCCGCCCGGTAGACCTTTTTGTGGTCTCGGATGAAGCGGAGATAGGGCAGCAGATATTCCCGCGTCACCAAAACCAGTTCCTCCCGCTTTCGGCCACTCATGTTCCCCAAAACTTTCTCTTCCTGTTGTGGGAAATAGGAGAGAAAGCGTTGATTGATCATCTCCAGGGCCTCATTCACCAGATCGGCAATGGTCTCGTAGTGCAGATAGAAGGTGGAACGGTTCACGCCGGCCTGGCGGCAAATCTCCTTCACCGTGATATATTCCAGGTCCTTCTCCTCCAGCAATGCGATGAGGGCTTCATCCATCCGCAGGGCTGTATGGAAGTATTTGCTCTCGGACTTGTTCATCTGACGCCCTCCTCTCGCGTTTATTCTGCCGATTCGCTGATCTCCCGGGCCAGCTGCATGATCTCAAAGGCATACTTTTCCTTGCCGCTGCGCAGGAGCTTTTTGTAAATGGGATAGTTCAATCCCACGCCCACGATGCCCAGGATGCCCAGAAGAACCCCGGCCCCCGTCATCAAAACGCCGCCCCCGCCGATC
>DBFWXD010000045.1:0-3547 GCA_048215895.1 Eubacteriales bacterium | reverse complement strand
CCTCGTACACCTTGGAGCCGCTGCGCCGCTCGTAGAGGGCCAGGGCCCAGGCCAGCGCAGCGGCAAAGGTGGTCTTGATATTTTTTCGGGGAACAAAATCCAGGGCTTCCTTGAAGCGTCGTTCCTGACTTCCCTGGATGTAAAATCCCATGATGTTGTAGATGATGAATTTGTGATACGGCAACAGAAGGAAGGGTGTCCCCCGCAGGGGTGTGGCGTCCAGGAATTCTCCCTGTTGGTGGCACATGGTAGTCTCGATGATGGCGATAATCTCATTGGCCGGTTCGGGGTGGAAATCCCACCGGCCGCTGGCCAGGTCATCCAGGTACCGCTGGCAGGCCTGTCTGATCTCCAGATTCGTCCGCTTCTCACCGGACAAAACGGCCTCTACATAGGCGTCCACCTCTGCGGCATACTCCCCTGCCTTTTCCACGGCCGTCTCATGGGCCGCCTCCAACAGCTGGGAGAGGCGGCTTTTTCCCGCCTGCGCGTAGTCTTGCTGCTTTCGTTTGGCCCGGGCAAAGCTGGCTGGGGTCAGGCCCAGCTGGGCGCGCAGGGAAAGGACGTCCTTCCGCAGCTGATCCACGACGGCGTAGTTGGGATCCTTCGCCGTATATTTCCCTCCGGTCTTGTTGACCAGCTCGGCCACCATGTTTCCTCCAGCCGCTTTCCAGGCCTTTTCCGCCCGGGAGAGTTCCCGCTCCGTTTTGGCCAGCTGCCGTATGGTGTTGTCGAAGATGGGGCTGTACACCCCAACGGACTCCATGTCCGCCTTGATCATGGCCTCCCGGCCCAAAACTGCACACCTCCTCCCGGTGTCCAAGTTGGACACAACCGTACTCTGAGCTGCGGCTTCCTGCGGGCGCGTCGTTTGCGCCCGCGCCGCGCCTGTGTTATGCGCACGCGTTGCCCTGCCCATTTCCGGGAGCTTAACCCCCTCCTCCGGTGTTCCCGCCGTCGGAAAAAGTCCTGCCCGCCGGTCTTCCCGGCCCGGTCAGGCCGGGCCGGAGGGTGGGGGGGCTACCCTGCGCCGCCAGGATAGCCCCAGGTCAGTCAGTGCGTCCGTGTCACGGTCGTGCATGGCGTTGTGGCAGCCGGCGCACAAGCTGACCAGGTTCCAGTCGCACCAGGCAAACTTCGGATAGTCTTCCGCCGGATACGCGTGGTGCACCACCGTAGCGTTGACCGCCAGACCAAACCGGCGGCACTCCCGGCACTGGTACCGGTCCCGGGTGAGGATTGCTTGCCGCTTGAGACGCCAGCGGCGGCTTTTGTAATTCACGGGCTATCACCTCCGGGCAAAACAAAAAGCCGGCGCCGACGCTCCCCCACACGGGAAGTCATCGGCACCGGCTTAACACGAAGCACTGGCCATGTTGGATATTCACGCGATATTCTGCTTTGCAGCTCCGGCACCAGAGGATCAGCTTCGAGGCTTCCGTCTCGGCGTCCGCCTTCTGGTTCGTTGTCTGCTTGCAGTTCGGACAGACATAACGTCCGTTCCTTACGACAAGTCTATCATGATTTGTTTCCGTTTTCAAGCGATTGCCCTCACTTTCTTTTCCTCTCGCAAGTTATTCAACTATATTTCAAGAATAAGGTATACCCGCTTTTTTCTCCTTGATGTACCATGCGAATTTATATGACCCAAACTCATTTTGGGTCTGATAGCTCCCGTGGCTGGTGGCGGTTTTAGGAATCCGAATCGTGTCGCGCTCCGCCCAAAACCGTTCGGCCGGCGGGAGCTTTTGATTGAGCGACTGGCTCCAGCGGCACACCCGCTTGCCGATGGGAATGGTGATTCCGTCCGTTGGTTCCTTCAGCATATAGCGGGCGATCCGCCGGTAGCTGTCTCCTCTTCCACGCAGCAGCGGCTCATCGTCCGCCCAGCCCCGGTTCCACAAATACCGAATAACCGCCGGTACAAAATCGCTGTCCCGGACCACAAGATGGAGGTGATAGCGGTGGTCTCCGTGCTGCCCCTCAATGTTATAGACGTAGTCAAAGGGTTTTTCCAGCCAGAGCCTCATGCGGCGGTAAAAAGACCGCCACACCAGTTCCGCTTCCCGGAAGTTGGCCGGAAGATGATCGTCATCGAAGGTCAGAGTGTAGAAGCTCCCCTCAAACCCGAACAGCGCAAGCCGCAGCTCCAGACGGTCCACCCTAGTACGGCATACCGACGTGTCCCCTCTGGGGAGCAGGATCTTATTCTTCTCTCTCCGTTCAAATGGCGTATCCAGGTGCGACAGCCTGGGGCGCAGACTTCGGCACTCCTTGACCAGCGGCCCGGCTCTCTGCCGGACGCAAATGTACGGAAGCTCCCCCATCAGCCACCCGCTTTCTCGGTCAAGCGGTCCAGCGCCCGGCCGATCTTCAGCCAGTCCTTCATCTCAAGCACCGCACTGCCCAGCAGCACATCCCAGAGCACCATGGCAGTGATCGTCTTTGGGCTTCGGGCAGCTTTCGCTACTGCGTCCAGACAGCCGGGGCCATTGGCCGATCGATATGCCTTGAGGCGCTGAAGAATGGCCCGTTTTTTCTCTCCATCTGAGCTCACCCCCCCGATGGATGTTGGGGCCGCATAAGAGATTCATCCTTGTCCTCCTCTCCTTCCCATGACAGACAGATCTCTGATCGCCGCTAAAGAGGACTCATCGTCATCTCCATTGATCCTGTCTGCCAGTGTTTCCATGTCTTTCAACTTGCAAAGGGCGCCGTAGACTTTCGGGCGCAGGTCTCCCAGCTCCCTCGAGTCCAGGCCATTGACACCCCAGTTACCCTTTTCATCCGTCCAGGTCAGTCCACCCATCGCTTTACCTCCATCTCCTCAACGCTGGTAAAATACTGCGAGCTGTACACTGTTCCGTCCCACTGCTCCAGGCGCACCAGATAAGGAACACCCCAAACCGGAGCGGCTGGGCAGGTATGAACACGAATACGCTTGTCCCCCATGGAGCGCTCCACCGTTATCTCTCGGCAGCTGCATAGCGCCTTGCGAATCGTGTCAAGTTCTTTCTCGCCCAATAGCCTGATCAAAATGGCAGCTCTCCCCCATTATCTTCACCGTCCAACTCCTGGAAGTCACTGCCCTGATTGGGTAGCAGTTGGCGTTCATCCGCATTACCCTCGCTGGGCGGCGGTACCTTGGCGCCGGCAAAATAGATTTGTTCTGCCACTACTTCAGCGCTGCGGCGTTTGTTTCCCTCTTGGTCGGTCCAGTCCCGGATCTGGAGGCGGCCCTCTACCACAGTTAGCTGACCCTTTCGGAAATACTGCTGGGCAAACTTGGCCCTTGCCCCCCAGGCCACTACACCAATCCAGTCGGTGGGCCGTCTGCCCGTGGCCTGATCTACAAAGTCCCTATCAACAGCCAGGGAGAAGGACGCCACCGGCGTCCCTCCCTGGGTGTAATGTACGTCCGGGTCCCGCCCCAGACGGCCCATGAGGATAATTTTATTCAGCAAGCTTTTCCTCCCAATTCTCCATGGCCTTGCGGAGAGTCATCCCCTCCGCCAGCCAGCTCAAAAGTATCATGGTATCCGTAGGC
>DBFWXD010000449.1:0-2232 GCA_048215895.1 Eubacteriales bacterium | reverse complement strand
GGTCTATGATGAACGGCTCCAGAAGCATGACTTCCTGAGCTCGGCGTCAAATGAGCGTGACGGAGAAGATTAAGCTGAAAATCGAAAGGAGAACGAACCATGAATACTGACCAAATCGTGAACATCGTAGTCGCCATCCTGACCGGACTGGCGGCCGGCATCCCCCTGGCCGTGAAGCTGTACCAGTCTGTGAAGCAGGCGGTCCAGGAGAAGAACTGGCCCCACCTGCTGGGGCTGGTGGTGGACCTCATGGAAGAGGCCGAACAGAAATTTGCCGACGGCGCCACCCGGAAGGAGTGGGTTATGGCGATGGTCCAGACCAGCGCCGAGTACATCAATTACCCCGTGGACACCGAGGCGCTGTCCAAAATGATTGACTCTCTCTGCGATATGACCAAGATTGTGAACCCGCCCGCAGATGAGGAGCCGACAGAGGGGAGCGTAACAAACCCGGAGACCGAAGGAGGTGCCGATGATGGCGACGGAGCTGGAACTGCGGAATAAAGTTGTAGAGGTCATGCGGGGCTGGCTGGGTTGGAGTGAGACCAACGGAAAGTACAGGGCCATCATCGACCTTTACAACACCCAGGACCCTCTTCCCAGGGGCTACCCGGTACAGTACGACGATGAGTGGTGCGCCACCTGCGTCACCGCCGCCGGCATCCAGGCCGGGCTCCACGACATCATCCTGGGGGAGTGCGGCTGCGGGAAGATGATCGAGCTCTATCAGGCCGCCGGTCGCTGGGAGGAGAACGATGCCTACCGGCCGGAGGCCGGCGACATCATCATGTACGACTGGCAGGACTCCGGCAAGGGTGACAACACCGGCGGGGCTGACCATGTTGGCATCGTAGAGAAGGTGGTGGGCAACACCATCACCATCATTGAAGGGAACAAGGGGGAGGCAGTAGCCCGGCGGACGCTGGCCGTGAATGGCCGATATATCCGGGGATACTGCCTCCCCGACTATGCAAGCAAGGCAGAGGAGGACGATGATATGGACCAGACCAAGTTCAACGAAATGTTTTTGACGGCTATGGCCGAATATCGGAATAAGCTCCGGGACAACGACAGCGGAACCTGGAGCCGGGAGGCCCGTGAGTGGGCGGTTTCTGTGGGCCTGTTCGCCGGGAATGGCACCACCGACAACGGAGATCCGAACATGATGTGGGAGGACTTCCTGACCCGTGAGCAGGCCGCCCAACTCTTTTACCGTTACGCCCAGCAGCACGGTCTCGTGTGATGGGCGGCGGGAAGCGCCTGGCCGGAGGCAAGAGCCGGAAGAAGCCGGATATGTCTCAGTTCTCAAAGTGGATGATCGCCGACATCCGTCCGCTGCTGTGGATCGTGACGCTCGGCGGTTTCTTATTGGCTTTTTACTGTGTTTATAAGGGCTACACTGGTGCGTTGCCCTGGATTGGGGGCATGGTGGGCCTGCCCTGGGCCGCTCACGGTGTGATCTGCACGGCCTATCTGAGCCTGTGCAAGTCGGACCACAGCGAGGGCGGCATCACCTTTGAGGCGGCCAAAGCCGTCAACTTCAATGTGCCGCAAGAGCCGGAGGGCTCCATAGACAGCCCGGCCATCTAAAGCGAACGCCCCCATCTCGACCTCACGGTCGGGGTGGGGGCGCTTTTTTCGTTATGGGCTTGCGAAGCGTGTCGAGAGCTGGTAAAATATCGGTGCTGCCCTTCTCCAATCTGGCAACAGAGAGGAGGTGAGTGCAATGGAGATCTTCATCGGAATCCTTGTGGCGGTCGTAGCAAATGTGATTGGCTATCTCATTTGCAAGTGGCTTGACCGTCACAGCAAGGGCAAGTAAGCACAAAGAACCCCCGGAGAGACGCTACCTCTCCGGGGGTTCGCTTTTGCGTGGGTACAATGGACTTCATCGGAATCCTTGGCTATGGTCATTATACCACGCCGAGATTAGTATATGCAAGAGCGATTTGAAAATTTCCATGTGAAGTCCGGTGGACATTCCGATGGAGTGTCCGGGGGTATTTTTATGTGCAATGTGTACCAAAATGTGCTATAAAACTATGCAAAAGGTCAAATTATAACTTTTAGAGCGAGAAAAAGTTGATTTTAGATTGATTTTCGGGTTTTTCAGAACGCCAAAAAATGGCAAAACGGAGTTTACAAGAGCTGAACATACTTATATCCATCAAACCAAAAGGCCCTCTAAGCGCCTCTAAGCGGCTTCTAAGCCATGTTTTCCCACACGGACGA
>DBFWXD010000448.1:0-5496 GCA_048215895.1 Eubacteriales bacterium | reverse complement strand
CAGGGAGAGTGGACGGGTGGTTTTGCGGAAAGTGGCAGTTAATTCCAGCTAAAGACCCCCGTGGATTTGATGGGTTTGTTTCAACAAACTGCCCACTTGAAAACTTCCTTATGTGACGATATAATTTTTTACGTATGCTTTGCTGTTTTAGTGGCCTGTATCTCAAGCGATATAGGCCACTAAAACGGCGTGGGCGAGTTTTCCGATTTCTATGGAAAGCAGGTGAAACATGAACATCAGACGTGTGCTCATGGTCATGCTAATGCTGGCAGAACTTTTTTTGCTTGCGGGCTGCGGCAAGGCCCAGGAGAACCGCGTCGTCATTGCGGTCATCGGCAATGAGGATGCTTTATACCCGGGCTACCGGGAGGGAGCGGATATGGCCGCGGAAGAACTGCGCCGGGTGTATGACGAATGTGGTTATACAATCGAATATCAGTTTTACAATTATGACGGCAGCTATGAGGAGGGCTCCGCCATTGTGGATATGCTTGCGGATGACGAAACGGTAACGGCGGTCGTGGGCGGGACAGACATGTCTTTGAACAAGACCGCGGCGTATGTGCTTGACAAAGCGGGGAAGGTGTTCGTTGTCCCATTTTTTCTGTATGACAGCGTATTTGACAACAATCACTATACCACGGTATTTTCCATGTGCAATTCCGGCCGTGAGGTTGGAGTTACGCTGTGCTATGCCGCGGAACAAACAACGGCGAAACGCTGGGCGGTGTGCACGGCGGACCGGGAATTTGAGCGCACAGAGCTGCAGGGCTTTTTGGATGCGCAGCACGGCGCGGGCATCGATGTAGTGGATTGTGTCAACGTTTCGGAGCTTCAAAATAACCTGGAGGAAGTATTTGGACGCTGGGAGATACTCGGGGTAGAGGGCGTGGCGCTCTTCCCGGAAGACAAAGAGGGATTTGCGCTGCTGAAGGAAATCAAACGCCGCTGGCCCGATATGATCTGTGCGGGAGATACCGCCTTTGATAACAGCGAAATGCTGACAAGCGATACAGAGCTTATGGCGGCGATGGATGGCTTTATTATGGCAGACGAAGCGATTTTGGACTTTTCCACCCAGGAGGGGGTGGATGCCTATAATGCCCTTATTGAGGAGTACACCCAACGCACCGGGAAAGAGATGGATACGTGGTATGTGCAGGGCTACAACGCGGTCCGGATGATTGGGGATACGGCGGTGCGAATCGGGACAACCGACCCTGGGGCCATTGCGGCGGCGCTGCATGAAGACGGGTATGCCGGCACTGCACAGAGCTTTCAATTCCAGGCCAATGGCAAGCTGGCCAATGCGGACAGAACCTATAATGTGCTTGCGGCCGATGGTTATGCGCAGCCATATGTGATTGTGGATGAGGGATGAGAGTATGGAATTATTTCGAAAAGAGGCGGTAGAAAGCTTTTCATCCAGCGCGAAACTGAACGCCGGGGTACGGGCAATTTATATCAAAACGGCCGTGTTCCTGGTCCTGCTGCTGCTGTGCGCCGCGGCATTTGGCTACTGGCTGATGTGTGGGACGATCTATGAAACGGTGTCGGTGAGCGGTGCGGTGTGGCCCATACGCAACGGGGGGACCGTTTACGCAACCTGCGGCGGGGTCGTATCCAAGACGGTTGTCTCGGAGGGCGACGTGGTAAAGGCAGGGGATATTTTGCTGATGATTCCCCAAGACGATGTGCTGGCGGAAATTGAAGCGGCCAAACAGGCCGGCGTTTCCCAGGATGAATTGGAGGCGCTATATAAAAAATATGACGACCAGTCCATGGTCCGGGCCGCAATCGACGGGGCGGTTACATACATCACAGACGAGAACCGCTACATATCGGAAGGAGACGTGGTAGCGGCGGTGGTGCCCTATGACAAGGACGGAAACAACCGCACGCTGACCGCGTTTGTCCCCTCCCGCAGCAGCGGGTTTGTCACTCTGGGCATGGAAGTTCAGATCATGCCGGATTTTGCGCCCAGGGACAAGTACGGCTACATCGAGGGGTATGTATCCGGCATCTCTGCCTATCCGGTCGCCGGACAGAGCGTGAAGGAGACGGGCGATGCCCTGTTTGCCGGCCTTGTGGAGGATGCGGAGAGCTATCTGCCCGTGGAGATCACCCTGATTCCGGATATGACGGCGAAAAGCGGCTTGAAATGGTCCAATCCGGCCAGCGGGACCATCGACATCGCCATGGGAACGATTTGTACGGCGGATATCGTGGTGGAAAAATGCCGGCCATATGAATGGCTGTTCTAGGAGGGGACCATGAGCAGAATTCATAAGGTGCGCCCCATCCTGCAAATGGAGGCAACGGAATGCGGCGCGGCATCTCTGGCCATGATTTTAGGCTATTACGGAAAAGTCGTGCCCCTGGAGCGTCTGCGCCGGGAATGCGGCGTCTCCCGAAACGGCGTCAACGCAAAGAGCATTGTGAAAGCGGCCCGGTACCATGGCCTGGAGACACGGGCGGTGCGAACCGGCGTGGAAGGGGCAAAGGCCCTGCGTACCCCGGCGATCATCCATTGGAATATGGACCACTTTTTGGTGCTGTGTGGCTTCGGCAGGGATGGAGCTGTGCTGGCGGACCCGGCCTACGGGATGAGAACAGTGGGAATGGAGGAGTTCTCCCGCTCCTTTACCGGAATTGCCATCGAGCTGAAGCCGTCGGAGACCTTTGAGCGGGACCGGGGAGACCGGCGGGGCGCGGACTATATCAGCTCCTGCGTCCGGGAATTTTTGCCCTATGGGATCTATTTTGTCCTGCTTGAGCTGTGTATGGTACTGGGCAGCGCCGCCATCCTGTTTTTGAATTCCGTATTTATCAACAAGATCCTGATTCAGGGCAACCTGCAAAATCTCACAGTTGTCCTGCTTACCCTGGTGTGCTCGGGGCTGATAACGGCCGCGGCGATGCTGCTGAGCGAGGCCGTGGTGCACCGGCTTGGCAAGCAGCTGAACATGCGCATCAATGCGGGCTTTATCCGGCGCATGCTGCGCCTGCCTATTGAGTTTTTTGCCCAGCGCAGCGAGGGCGATCTGGTCAACCGGCAAAGCGGAAATATGCGTATGGGCGCCAGAATCTGCCGGACCCTTTCGCCCATCCCCGGGTATGTGCTCCGGATTGCCGTATATCTGGCCATTACGGTGCTGTTTGATGTGCCCATTGCGATCATCGGCGTGGCCGTTGCCCTGGCAAATCTGGCGGCGGTGTGGATCAGCGCCAAAAAGCGGGAGGATGACATCCGCGCGTACAGCCGCGACGTAGGCGTGCTGCAAGGGGACATCTCCAGAACCATTGACGGCATCGAGACCATCAAATCCTGTGGGGCGGAGGATGTTACCTTTTTGCAGCTCACTTCCGCGGGGACGCAGGTGATCAACAATAAGACACGCATGGACCAGACAGGCGTGTACACCACGGCGCTGTTCTCCTTTCTCAATGCGCTGTGCTCGGGGATGATCCTGATTGTGGGCGTTTGGGAGATTTTGTCCGGGGCCATCAGTACGGGCATTCTCATATCCCTGCAGGGAATTGTGGCGGCCATGCTGGAGCCGGTGGGCAATGTCGCCATGGCGGGGGTTGATTTGCAGACGCTGAAGGGACAGATCCTGCGTACTGATGATGTGATGCATTATGAAGAGGACGAGACCTTCCGGGAGGAAGACCTGGAGCAGAGCCGGGATGTGGACGGCGACATTGTTCTGGAGGATGTATCGTTTCGCTATTCGCCGTTGGAGCCGCCCTTTCTGTCGGACTTTGACCTGAAAATCCCCAAGGGAGGCAGCGTGGCCATCACCGGGGGCAGCGGCAGCGGAAAATCCACCGTGGCCAAGCTGATTGCCGGACTTTACCGGGAGGACGGCGGCAGCATCACCTTCCACGGTATGCCCCGGGAGGAGATCAACCGGTATTACTTTTACGCAAAGGTGGCGGTGGTCAGCCAGAACATCCGCCTTTTTGAAGGAAGCGTCCTGGACAATATCACCATGTGGGACCAGACCATCCCCTATGAGGATGTGGTGGCGGCCACAAAGGCCGCATGTATCCATGAGGACATCATCCGCAGAAAAGACGGCTACCGGGAGATGGTGACGGAGAACGGCACCAACTTTTCCGGCGGACAGCGGCAGCGCATTGAGATTGCCCGGGCGCTGGTCAAAAAGCCGGCGATTCTGATTCTAGACGAGGCCACCAGCGCGCTGGACGCGGACACTGAGGAGACGATCATGAACAATATCCGAGCGCTGGGAATTACCCGGATCATCGTGGCCCACAGGCTTTCCACCATCCTGGACAGCGACGAAATCCTGGTAATGGAAGCGGGCCGGATCGTGGAGCGGGGGACCCATGCGGAGCTCATGGAGAAAAACGGCGTGTACTGCGCTTTGGTAAGGAGCGTGAGGTAACATGGACGTACGGGAACAAAACGAACACATCCGAGCCAAAAACCGCGAAGCCGTCTCCAAAGCCTATGAAAACATGAACGCGGCCTTCCACGACCGGGAGGAGACCATAGGGATTAACGCGGTGCTCCGCTTTCTCCATGAGAAAGGGCGGCTGGACACCACAAAGCCTCTGTCCGAGCAGCTCAGGGAGCTGGCCTGGAGCCATCAGATCCGGACCAGGTATATCAGCCTGGACCCGGACTGGTACACCCGGTGTGCCATTCCTATGCTGGTGAAAACAACGGACAAGCAGTGGCTGGCGGTGATCCCCGTGCCCGGGGGCCGCTGTGTCTATGTGGACGACACCGGAAAACACAAGGTCACGGCGGAAACCGTCCGGCAGTTTACCGATAACGCCATCGGCTTTTATAAGGTGTTTCCCAATGAAGCGGTGACCATGGGCGGGCTAGTTTCCTTCCTGATGAAATGCGTATCCAAGGGGGATGCCATGGCCATTCTGGCGGCCTCTGTACTGACCACGCTGTCTGGAATGCTGCTGCCATGGATCAACAGCTTTCTCTTTGCCCACATCATCCCGGACGGAGAGGGAGAGGGCATCCTGGCCGTGGCGGCGCTGATGCTGTCCGCGGTGACCACCGCGGCGGTGCTGCAGCTGGTACAGTCCCTGGTGCTGGCCAACTCCATGCTCCGGTGCAGCGTATATACCCAGAGCGCGGTTTTTTCCCGGCTGCTGGCCCTGAGACCGGAATTTTTCAAAACGGTGCGCTCAGGCGAGCTGTCGGATATGATCACCCAGTTTTCCGACATCACCAACCTGATTTCCGGGAAAAGCATCCGTTCCTGCATCGGCATCCTGCTGTCTCTGGTGTACCTCATCCAGATCAGCCACTATGCGCCGCAGCTGCTGGTGTGGGTCTTGCTCTTCACGCTCTTGCAGGCGGCGCTGATGGTGAGTGAAGGAATCCTGAATTTCCGCTGGAGCAAAGGCTATGCCGGGGCCCTGTCCCGGATGTCCGGCTTTTGCTATGAGCTGTTTTCCGGCATGGAACAGGTGAAGCTGAACGGGGCAGAGGTGCGGATG
>DBFWXD010000447.1:0-1650 GCA_048215895.1 Eubacteriales bacterium | reverse complement strand
GCTTTGGGTGCTGCCGGGCCAGCTGCTGGAAGTGTCCGCTGCGGCCGGGCAGGTCCTGATACTTCAGAATGGCGCTGTCCAGGTGATTGCGGATGCCGGTGTGGTAGAGACTGTTTAAGTAGGCAAGCTCCAGCACCTGCTCGCTTTCATTGCCCAGCACGTCCATGTAATATTCCAGCGAAATCACATCGCCGGTGAGAGTTCCGGTTTTATCCACGCACAAAATATCCATGCTGCCAAAGCCCTGCATGGCGTTGATGTTTTTCACCACGGTCTGCTTTCGCCCCATGGCCGCGCTGCCCTTTGCCAGGCAGGCGTTGATGACCATGGGGAGCATCTCCGGGGTCAGGCCCACGGCCACAGACAGGGCAAACAAAAAGGCGGAAAACCAGTTATGCTTGGTCAGCCCGCAGGCCAAAAACACCACCGGGATCAGCACCGCCATAAAGCGGATGAGCACCCAGGCGATGGAGTTTGCCCCCTGATCAAAGCTGTTTTTCAGATTGGACTGTGTGCCGGAAAACCCGCCGTAAACGGTGCTGGTTCCCACGGCCAGCACAATGCCCTCTCCAGTCCCGCCGGTGATGGAGGAGCCCATAAAGGCAATGTTGCCATACTCTGCGTAGGAACGCGCCGATGAGCCAGACAGGGTACCGGCATGTTTCTCCAAAATCGCGCTCTCGCCGGTGATGACCGATTGTGACATGAACAAATTGTTGGCGGCGGTCAGCCGAATGTCCGCCGGGACGCGTTCTCCGGCTTGCAGATGGACCCGGTCGCCCACCACAAGCTCGGTGGAGGAGCGCTCGGTCCACTTGCCGTTTCGGCGCACCAGCACATTGGAGGCGATTATGCGGGTGAGATGGTCGGAGACATGCTTGGCGCGCATCTCCTGAAGAAAGCGCACGATGCCGCTGGTGAGAAGCATACATAAAATGATGAGAACCGTGGTCAGGTCGTGGCTGAAATTGGAGGCCAGGAGCACGTCGGTGACAAAGGAAATGCTGGCCAAAATGAACAAAATGACGGAAAAGGGGTTGATAAACGCCCGGCGCAGGCGGTGCAGCACCGTGTCGGAGGACCGGCTGGACAAGACGTTTTTTCCATATTGCGCCCGGCTTCGCTCCGACTGTTCCTCGGTATAGCCCTGGTCGGAAATATGAAAATCCCGGTATAACACATCGGTGCCGGTGTATGCGTAGTCCAGCGCGTGGCGCGGGGCGGTACGGTCTGAGTTCATGTTGATCACCTCCATGGGGCTGCTCCTATCATACCATAGGACGGCGGAAGGGTCTCCCGTTTAAATCTTGTTTTTTCCTTGCTTTGCAGGACGAAGACGCAAGAAATACAGAGCCACCGCCCCGCGAAGGTGCGGCTGCGGGGAGTCAGGACTCTTCCAACTCGGGCAGCAGCCGGACTGCCGCCAGGCGGTGAAAGACCGCCGCAAAGACCAGCGCGAAGGTGACGCCCAGAATGGTGTCGGCAATGCGCAGCATTACCGCCCCCTGGAGCCCGTAGATCCCGGTGCCCAGCATCAGCGCGCCGAAGCAGTTCATGGCGGTTTTATACCGGTAGTCCGTGCAGAACCCCAGACAGAGTCCCCCCAGCGGGCCCAGCAGGGAGTGGAGGGCGTCCGGCGTCACCTGATAG
>DBFWXD010000446.1:0-4177 GCA_048215895.1 Eubacteriales bacterium | reverse complement strand
TTCTTCCTTGAACAAAACAGTTCAAGCTATGAGAACTTTCCAAGCCCGTTTTCTGTTCTATGTATGCCGTCATCGATGTTACGGACAAATATGGCTGTCGTCACCGGCGTGATGGATGGGTGTTGTGTCATCACTCTGACCCATCAATGATAGGCTGTCAGACAGACATTGACAGGCAACGGCACATGGTATAGTATTTATAATAGCAAAGTGAGGTGAGCACGATGTTATTCGGAAAATTCTGCATTGATTTTGGCTCCGTACAAATGGATACCACAAAACATTGTGCGGAGCCTTTTCGGACTGTCAAGCTGTAAAACCGGGAGGCCGGGGCAGAAAGTCGCTGCCTTTGGTTTTTGTACCCTTTTTACAATCTGACAGGGCGAGATAGTTTATTTTGGGCCGCGGACGATGTTTTTTCCGCGGCCTTTTGTTATGCCCATTTTAGGAGCAATGGAACAGAGGGCGCACAACATTGTGCTGCCCTCTGTTTTTTTGAAAGGAAGATATTATATGACCCAAGAACAAGATTTATTGACCGGGAACGTGTCGAAAAAACTGATCCAGTTTGCCTTCCCACTGTTTCTGGCCAACCTGCTGCAAGCCCTCTACAATGTGGTGGATATGCTGGTGGTGGGGAAAATTGTAGGAGAGATCGGCCTGGCCGCTATCAGCAATGCATCTATGCTGTGCTTTATCATCAACTCCCTCTGTATCGGCCTGACCATGGGCGGGAGCGTTTTGGTTGCCCAGTACAAGGGGGCAGGTGACCAAAAGGTGCAGCGTGATACCATCGGGATGCTGTTTCTCATGTCACTGGCGGTCTCTGTTGTGGTTACCGTGCTCGGTCTTGCCGTCTATGAGCCGCTGTTCCGGGTGCTAGATGTTCCGGCGGAGGCCTATCCGGACGCCTGCGGCTATATGGAGATCATCTGCTGGGGGACCGTATTCGTCTTTGGCTACAACACGGTCTGCTCCATTCTGAAGGGCCTGGGCGATTCTAAAACGCCTCTCTTTTTCGTAGGAGTTGCAACGATTCTCAACGTCTTGCTGGATGTACTGCTGGTAGGGCCGTGTTCCATGGGCACCGCCGGTGCGGCCTGGGCCACGATCACTGCCCAAGGCATTTCCTTTGCGGGTTCGCTGGTCTATCTGCGGCGGCGTCAATGGAGTTTTTCCCACGGAAAAATGGAACTTCGCCGGGAAATCCTGCTGGCCATCTTGAAGGTAGGCCTGCCCACTGCCACCCAGATGGTGGTGGTGAACACGGCCTATCTGCTGGTGACGGGAATGCTCAATCCCTTTGGCACCGCGGTGGCGGCTGCCTCCGGCGTGGGACTGAAAATTAACACCTTTGCCGGGATGCACTGCTGGGCCATCGGGCAGGCAATTACCGCCATGGTGGGCCAGTGCATGGGAGCCGGTCAGATCCGGCGGGCCCGCCAGGTGGTGCGATCCGGCCTGCTGCTGAACCTTGCGGTCACTGGGGTGGTAGTTGTGATAGTCCAGCTTTTGGCGGAACCGCTTATCCGCCTATTTGACAGCACCAGTCCAGAGGTGATCCGGGTTGGCGTGCTGTATCTGCGCCTGTGCTGTGGAGTCAACAGCCTGGTCTATGCCGCCATGTACACGCTGGATTCCTTTTCCATAGGTGTAGGCGCAGCCCATGTGGCCATGGTCAATGCCCTGTTGGACGCGGTGGTGGTGCGCCTGCCGGTGGCGTGGTTGCTGGCCTTTTCCCTCTCCATGGGCTTTCCCGGAATCTATCTGGGCCAGGCCCTTTCGCCCATCCTGCCCGCCCTGGTGGGGTTTATCTACTTCAAAAGTAGGGGCTGGGAAAGAAAAACGCTGGTGCGTGAGCCTTTGAGAGCGGCAGCCGAGACGAATAAGAGGAGGAGAAGAATATGAATCCATCCAACATCTATCCCCGAACAGGAGATACTCAGACCGTCTATCTCAACCAAGTCGTGACGGATCCCAGCATCCTTGTGGGAGACTACACCATGTATAACGACTTTGTCCATGACCCCGTTGACTTCGAGAAGAACAATGTGCTGTATCACTATCCCGTCAACCACGACCGGCTGGTGATTGGCAAGTTCTGCTCCATCGCCTGTGGGGCAAAGTTCCTCTTCAACAGCGCCAACCACAGCCTGCAATCCCTCTCCACCTATCCCTTTCCCATTTTCTTCGAGGAGTGGGGACTGGATCGGAGTCAGGTGGCCAAGGCCTGGGATAACAAGGGTGATATTGTCATCGGAAACGATGTGTGGATCGGCTACGAGGCGGTCATCCTGGCGGGGGTGAAGGTTGGTGACGGAGCCATTATCGGTGCCCGGGCCGTCGTAACGAAGGATGTACCGCCCTATACCATTGTGGGCGGTGTCCCAGCCAAACCAATCCGAAAGCGTTTTTCTGAGGACACAATTGCCACGCTGTTGCAGCTGCGCTGGTGGGACTGGCCGGAGGAGCGGATTCGGGCTAATTTGGATGCCATTCAATCAGGACAGTTGGATCAAATCAGATGACCTGTTTTGCGGTAATGTCCGGGCTGTCCCGATCTTAAATGACACAGAGCAAAAAATACATCCCTCTGAAACCGCAGATTTCAGAGGGATGTATTCATGTCTCAGGCTGTTTCCAGTGGTTCAGTTTTGGCAACTGAGTTTCAAAGTAGGCTCTGACTTGCTCCGGTGGCCAGGTTTCATTGGACATATGACTTTCCAGAAAATTCAGCAGTTCCTCAAAGCTTGTGTAAACAAATTTCCCGTCGGCATAACACCACTTGCAGTACTCCTCGTTGAAGGTGCCGTCCGGCTCCCGGCTGATATTGGCATCCTCCAGGGGCATACCGCAGCACTGGCAAATCAGCTGCCTGGGCGAACCCAGCAGGGTGTTAATGGAGACGTCAAACAGCCTGGAGAGCAGCTTCAAAGTTTCTGTGTTGGGCACCGTTTCGCCGGTCTCCCAGCGGGAAACCGCCTGACGGGTCACATGCACTTGTTCCGCCAGCTGTTCCTGGGAGATTCCGCGCCTGGTGCGCAGTTCCAGAAGGATTTCTTTGGGTTCCATGTTGATCACCACCTTGCCCGGATTGTACCACAGTGGGAGCAAAAAGCAAAGCAACTGGCTGTTGCCCCAATTTTGCTTTGCTATCGCATCAGGCGTATCAGTATTTAACAAGCTATAAACAAAGAATAGCGCCCGCTGAAATCAGTGGATGTTCAGCGAGTGCCACTGCTTTTTTAGTTGTCCTGTTCGTGGTATTTACCATAGGCATTTTTCCAATTTTCAGCCGTTTTCATGAAAGCAGCATAATCATGGGCGCGGATGTACTCCAGTGCCTGCTTGTATTTGGAGTATTTGTAGCCGGGATGGTTGATAAAGGATTGAATGGTCTCGCAGTGTTCATATTCGTCGCAATCTGCGCAGGTAATGTGGCCTCTGGTCAGGCAGCATTTCTTCATCCTGCATTTGACCCGCCTCAAATCCCGAGAGCCGTCCAGATACCCCGGTTTGCAGCCCTTGCAGGTCTTCTCAAATTCACGGCAGGTCTTGCAGTAGGCGCCGCAGCAGCCGATTTCCTCTGTACCATTCATAGGGAGGAACTCCCTTCAGAGCGATAGAGCTTCAGAAAATCGCCGATGCTTTCTTCGACTGCATGTAGGAACGCTTCATCGCCGTATTTGATGTTGATGCACCGCTTTCCCTTTTTGCAGGCAGGTAGGCTTTCGGCCAAACGGTTCAAAAACTCCTCATCGGAAAAATGAATGGAGAAATGGTTTTTCGCTGCGGAGACCGCCACATATCCCTCATTCATCTTTTTCCCCACCAGCCACATGGGCATAGAGAAGGAGATCTTATTGGTCAGCTGGGGAAATTCCGTATTCATAAATTCTATGAATGCGCAGATATGTCGCTGTTGCTCTTCATTTAACGATGCCACATACTCGGAAACAGAAGCTACACCCATGTTACACCTCCACAGCTCGTAAATGTCAACAAAATCAAGCGGTAAATGCAGAAAAACCGCCATTTCGGACGGTTTTTCTGACAAATTTGGTCCGAGTGGGGAGACTCGAACTCCCGGCATCTTGCTCCCAAACGGGTCCTACGGTCATTTCAGCCGCTCCTCTCCGCTGGTGTTCAGACCTGCCGTGCGCTGTAATGCAGTGGT
>DBFWXD010000445.1:0-8623 GCA_048215895.1 Eubacteriales bacterium | reverse complement strand
GGTGTGCTTGGTCTGGAGAGCGCGGACCTGCTCCACAAAGGCGGCGGTGGCCTTCTGGGCCTGCTGCAGGCGGAACTCCTCCGCCGCCAGCTCCTTGGAGATGCTCTCCTTCCGGGTGGAGGCCTGGGCCTCAGCATCCTTCAGGATTTCCTCCTTCTTCCGCTCGGCCTCCTGGACCAGCTCATCGGCCATCCGCTGGGCCGTCATCAATGCCTTCCGCATGGCCTCTTCCGTGGAGCGGTATTCCTCCACCTTATCCACCAGCACCTTCATTTTGCTCTTCAGGACCGCGTTTTCACTGTACAGGGCGGAGTAGTCTCCCGTGAGGATATCCAAAAATTCATCCACCTGGGCCATATTGTAGCCGCCGAACGAGGCCTTTTGGAAGGCGCGTTCCGATACTTCCTGCGGAGTCAGCATAGTAAATTCCCTCCAGTTTTATCTACGAATGGTAGTATTTCCAATTAGAAATACAGTCCGTTGTTCTCCAATTCATCAATCAGGTCACCCAGAATGTCCACATTATAGGGGGTGATGATGTAGGTGGAGATGGCCACCTTCTTGATCTTGCCCTCGTTGGCATAGGCCACGCCGGACAGGAAGTCCAACAGGCGCCGGGCGATCTCCTTGTTGGTGGACTCCAGGTTCAGCACCACGGTGCGCTTTTCCCGCAGGTGGTCGGCAATGGCGGAGGCGTCCTCAAACTTGTCGGGCTTCACCAGTACCACCTGCAGCTGGGTAGCGGCCCGGATGTTGACCACCTTATTGCTGCGGCGCTCCTCCTCGGTCATAGGGGCTTCGGTGCGGGGGGCGCGCTCGGTGCGCTCACGGCGCTCCACAGGGCGGGGGGAGATGTCGAAATCGTCAAAATCGTCCTCTTCCTCGTCCTCATAGGGGTGGGCCAGGCGCTTAAATTCGTCAAAGATACCCATGATAGTTCCTCTTTTCTATTCCAGTGAAATTGATGGGCGGCAGGCGCTCAGCGATGGGCCATGGGGGGCCGTGGGCCGAACAGGGCGGTACCCACGCGCACCAAGGTGGCTCCCTCGGCGATGGCGTCCTCGTAATCCGCGCTCATGCCCATAGACAAACAGTCCATAACACTTTGATTATCCGACATTTTTTGCGTTATGTCAATAAAAAGCTGACGCATTTGTGCAAAATATCTTCGGTTTGCCCCGGGAGCGGCAGAAATTGGCGGAATGGCCATCAGTCCCCTCAGACGAACGTGGGGAAGCTCGCCGGCCTGCTGGACCAGCTGGGGCAGCAGCTCCGGCGTGCAGCCGCTCTTGCTCTCCTCTCCGCCGATATTGACCTCCAGAAGAATGTCCTGGACAATTCCCAGCTTGTCCGCCTGGTTGTGGATGGCCTGGAGCAGGTGGAGGGAGTCCACCGACTGGATGAGATCCACCTTTCCCACCACTTTGTTGACCTTGTTGGTCTGCAGGTGGCCGATGAAGTGGACCTGGGCTCCCTCATAGGCTCCGGCGGCCAGATGGGCGGTGAGCTCCTGGACGCGGTTTTCCCCGCATACGGTGATCCCGGCGGCAATGGCCTGCCGGATGGTGTCATCGCTTTGCACCTTTGTAGCGGCGCACAGGGTAATTTCCTCGGGAGAGCGGCCTGCGGCGATGGCCGCGGCGGCAATTTTCGATTGTACCAAAGAGATGTGACTGCTTAAATCCATGAAAATCCCCCATTTCTATCTTGTATCGTGCCGGTCATTCCATCAGCAGCTGGCCGTCCTGAAGACCGGTGGCCTGTGTGATAATCTCGTCTCCGGAGCGGAGAATCTTCCGCCCGGTGCCCACGGGGGACACGACGTAGTAGTCGCTGCCCTCGGTGACCACTTCCACCTCTTTAAACTCCGTGCGGCCGTTGACCAGGGCGTAGACGCCCAGGCGGGTGGTCTGGGTGACCTCGCCGGTCTCTTCGTCCGTGGTCTCCTCCTCCACCAGGCGCAGGGCGGATTTGGGGATGCGCAGGCCGGACCAGCTGTCGAAAATCAGCTCGGCGGTCTGGCGGCGCAGCAGGGTGGTGCGGGAGAGGTACTTGTCTGTGGAAAATACCACCACAGCCTGATCTCCCTCGGGCTCGCTGATGTGGGAGACAGACATCTCCACGTCCTGGGTAAAATCGCCGGTGAAGCGCAGCAGGGCGGTGTCACCCTCCTGAAGGCGCTGGGCGGAGGAGAGAGGCAGCACGCAGGCAAAGTACCACCGGTTGGAAACAATGAGCTTTCCGGTGGCGGAAACGGCTCCGTCCCCTCCGCTCATCAGGGTGGTGAGGGAGGAGGGAGTCATGGTCATGACGCTGGTGGGGGTGAGGGCGGACTCATAGCCGTCCACAAGGCTGGAAAAAATGCCCGACTGGCTGGCGGTCACCTTGGTGGTGGCGGAAGCTGAGCGCTGGTTGAGGGAGGTCAGCTGGCTGTTCAGGTCCTGGAGGCGGGTGGTGAGGTCGGCGGCGGTAAGGCCGTCGCCATAGGTATAGCCCCGTTTCAGAATGTCGCTTTTGACCTCCCGGATCTGATCTTCCAGGTCATTATAGTCCCCCAGGGCGGAGCTGGAGCGGATGGCAACCATGCTTTGCAGGATTTCCTCGTCCAGACGGGCGGCAGATTCCACGCTTCCGCTCTGGCCCACGGCATATTGCAGCAGCTGGATCTCCTGGGTCAGGGCCTGGATCTGGGCCTGATCCGCCTGGGCCTGGGTGTCCCGATAGACCAGGGCCACCGTCTGGCCCACGCCCACCTTTTCTCCCTCGCTGCGGGTGAGTTCCACAATGCCCGACTGGCTGGGGAAGACCACCTCGTCCCGCACCAGCAGGCCATCGGCCTCCACGCTGTCCTCAGCGGTATAGGCGTAGACCAGGGTGGTGCGGTAGGGCTCCTGAAAGGCGCGGAAGGCATATACGCCCAGATAGATCAGCAGCACGGCAAACATGGCTGCCATCACAAAGGCAATGAAGGGTTTTCCTTGTTTCATGGGACAATTCCTTTTCTTTCTCTCGGGTCAAACGAAAACAAATGGCGTTAGTTCAGTTCACCCGGCTCATACAGCGGAATGGGCCGCTCGGGGACGATGGTGGAAATGGCGTGTTTATAGATGATTTGCTGCTTGCCGTCGCTGGTGAGCACCACGGTAAAGGCGTCGAAACCGGTGACATAGCCCCGCATTTGAAAGCCGTTCATCAGAAACATGGTGACCTGACGGCGGTCCCGGCGGGCCTGGGTGAGGAAGATCTCCTGAAGGTTATTTGTTTTCTGCATATGTAGCACTCCTTTTTCTTTGGCCGGCTGCCCGGCCTGAGTGCCCCTATCATATACCGAATTCTTTCATAGATCCTGTCGAAGCCTGGAGTGCGGCGGCAAAATCAGGCACACGGTCCCAATAGAGCCACTTGGCGGCCCCGTTGCGCCGGAACCAGGTGAGCTGACGCTTGGCGTACTGCCGGGAGCGCAGCTTAATTTCCTCTGCGGCAGCGGCGGTGTCCCCGTCGCCCAGCAGGGCGGCGGCCATCTCCTTATATCCAATGGCCTGCATGGCAGTGCACCGCTGAGGCACGCCGCTTTGGAGCAGGTCCTCCACCTCCTGGACAAGCCCAGCTGCCATCATCTCGTCCACCCGCTGGTCAATGCGCGCCCACATGTCCTCCCGGTGGGAGAAGGCAAGGGTGAGGGTGAGGGCCTCATACCGGGGCGGAAGGGCCTTTGTCTCGGCGTTGTGCTGGGTGATGGTTTTTCCCGTGGAGTAGTAAACCTCCAGGGCCCGGACAATGCGCTTTTCATCGTTGGGGTGAAGGCGGGCGGCGCTGTCCGGGTCCACCTTGCCCAGCTCCTCCAGCAGGGCCTGGCCGCCCTCCGTGCGCATGCGCGCCTCCAGCTCGCCCCGCAGGGGGCTCTGCTCGTCAAAGTGGGCAAAGGTCCGCCCGGACAGGAGAGAGTCGATGTAGAGCCCGGTGCCGCCCGCCAGAATGGGCAGCTTGCCCCGGGCCAGGATGTCATCCACACAGCGGGCTGCCAGGTCCACATACCGGGCCACGGAGAAGTCCTCCTCCGGATCGGCCACGTCGATCATGTGGTGGGGAACGCCCCGCATCTCCTCCGGGGTGGGCTTGGCGGTGCCGATGTCCATGCGGCGGTAGATCTGCATGGAGTCGGCAGAGACCACCTCGCCGTTATGGGCGAGAGCCAGCTCCACCGCCAGCCGGGTCTTGCCCGAGGCAGTGGGACCGCTGACCACTAAAATTTTCGGGGGCATAGGCGTTCCTCCTGTCGTTGTGTGTCGATGCAAGGTGTTTTACCTGTAAAGGAAATATACTTTATGGAGAGATGGGCCACCGGGTGACCGCATCCCGGGCCGCCCGGAGAAAATTCAGGAAGGCGTCCATCTGAGCGTCAAAACATTGGCTGCCCGCCTGGAGGGTCGCTTCCTTCTCCTCGTCCGAAACATACATCAAATCGTTCAGCATAGCATCGTTGTACCAGGAACGGTCATCGTTCAGTGTACCCCCAAAATTGGTGGCAAAAACCTCCACAATATGCTGACCGTCGCCCTGAGGCCCCGGACGGACCCAAAGGGCATCTTTTTTTCGCGTGGCAAGGGCGTTGCGCAGGGCAAGGTCCCCCAGCGTCAGCTTGGTAAAGGCCTTGTTGTCGGTGGTGATGACCCGTCCCTTCGTCTCGGAGAAGCCAAAGTCCATGGCCTTGCCCACCAGCCCGGCCACGCCGCTGATGCCGCCGCCGATCAGGCCGCGGGCGCGTATGTGAAGCGTATAGGGGTGGTCCAATGTGACCATGGTGCGGGCCCGCAGGGTTTCGACGGTGGAGCGGCCGGCGGGGTCGGTGCTCATACAAACCAGCAGGGGGGATGTCTCCCCCTCAGACAGCACAAGCTGGCTGTCGCACTCGGTATCGCCGCCTCCAAAGAAAAAGCCGCCGTGGGTTTGCTGATAGCGGGAAAGGTACAGGTTCCAGTCTGGCATGGAAGAAAACACCTCCCAAATATGGTGGGCTTACGCCCGCTTAAACTGCTTTTCCAGCTCCTTGCGGGTAAGCTCAATGGCTACGGGTCGGCCGTGAGGGCAATATTTTACGGTGCCATCCATCACGGCCTTGGCCACCCGTTCCAGCTCCTGGGGGCTGGATTTCCAGCCGCCCTTGATGGCCGCTTTGCAGGCCATGGTGTGGAGCAGCTCGTCCCGGGCAGCGGCGGGGTCGGCCTTGCCGGTGGTGAGCAGTTTTTGGGCAATCTCCTCCAGGGTGGCGGGGATGTCCTCTACTGCCACGTCAAAGGGAGCCTGGCGCACGGCCAGGTCCTGGCCCAGCTCGTCCACCTCAAAGCCAAACTCCTCCAGCAGCGCCTGATGGTCCAGCAGCACCTGCCGCTGGCTGGGGTCCAGGCGGCACAGAACGGGGGAGAGCAGGCTCTGAGCCATGGGGTCATAGCCCGCGGCCTTCATCCGGTCGAAGTTCATCCGCTCGTGGGCGGCGTGTTTGTCGATGAGAAACACCGTGTCCCCCTGCTCCACGATGATGTAGGTGTTGAACACCTCCCCGGCCAGACGCCAGGCGGGGGTACTGTCCACCAGGGGAACCTCCGGTGCCATATCTGCCGCAGGGGCCGGGACCTCCGCCGCCGGAGCGGGGGCGGGCTGGACCGGCTTTGCAGCCTGTGGAACGGGCGGAATTTTTTCCACAGTTACGGGAGCTTTGTGGACAATTTCCTGGACAGGAGAATTCTTAGGTGTAAATGTGGAAACCGCCGGACGGGAGGCAACAGGATGGACATAGGAGAAGGAATGGGGCGGCTGCGCCGGAGCGGAGGGCCTGGAGGGGGCCGGTTTAGGCGGCTCATAGGCGCTGTCCCGCACCCGGGCCACCGCGGCGGCCGGAGTAGGAGCGGGGGCGGCAGCCGGCTTGCCGGCGGGCTTAGCGTCCGCCGGTTTTCCACAATTGAGGCTCTCCTTGTGGAGAGAAATGGGAATCTGAGTCTGGTTGGGAGTGACGGTATCCGCCGCCTGGAAGGCGGGGATGGACTCGTTTTTCAGCTCCGCCTTGGGGTGGGAGCGGTCCGCTTCCAGGGCGGAGAGAACCGCGTGGTAGACGGCGGAAAAGACCTGGCGCTCGTTGCCGAACTTCACTTCCGTCTTGGCCGGGTGGACGTTTACGTCCACGGCGTTGAGCTTGGTCTCCAGGTGGAGCACGCATCCCGGGAAGCGCCCCACCATCCTCTGGTTTTTATAGGCCTCCTCCAGGGCGGCCATCATAAGCCGGGACTTCACCTGGCGGCCGTTGACAAAGAAGAACTGCCAGTTGCGGCTGCCCCGGCAGCAGGCGGGCAGAGAAATGAAGCCGGACACGGTCATGTCCTCGCCACTGGCCTTCACCGGGCGAAAGCCCAGGGCCAGCTCCCGGCCCAGTACGGCATAAATGGCGCTTTGGAGCTGCCCGTCGCCGGGGGTGAGCATCTCCTGCTTCCCGTCCCGGATAAACTTCACGCTCACCTCCGGGTGGGACAGGGCTACCCGCTGGACGGTAGCAAAGACGGCAGCTCCCTCGGCGGCGTCCTTCTTCATAAATTTCAGTCGGGCGGGGGTGTTAAAAAAGAGGTCCCGGACCACCATAGTGGTGCCCAGAGGACAGCCCGCCTCCTCCGGCTGGCCGTAGACGCCCCCCTCCAGGGACAGGGACGTGCCAAGCTCCGCGTCGGCGGTGCGGGTGAGCACCTCCACCCGGCTGACGGCGGCGATGGCGGCCAGAGCCTCGCCCCGGAAGCCCAGGGTGCCGATGGCCTCCAGGTCATACTCCGTGCGCAGCTTGCTGGTGGCGTGGCGGAGGAAGGCGGTCTTCACTTCGTCGGCGGGGATGCCCTTTCCGTCGTCGGTGACCCGGAGAAAGGTCATGCCTCCGTGGGCAATTTCCACGGTGATGGTGCTGGCCCCGGCGTCGATGGCGTTTTCCATCAGCTCCTTGGCCACGCTGGCGGGCCGCTCCACCACCTCACCGGCGGCGATGAGGTCGGCCACATGGGGATCTAATACTTGAATGGTAGGCATAGGTTACCTCGAAAATTAAAATCGTTATCCGTTCAAATCCTGCTTCAGCTCCGCCAGGAGGTTTAGTGCCTCGATGGGGGAGAGAATGTTCACATCGGTCATCCGGAGCTTGTTGAGCACCGTCTGGCCGCCTAAATCCATGAGAGAAATCTGCTCCTGGGGGGCGGCGGCCGCCTCCACCCGGACGCAGCCCTTTTCTTCCAGCTCCTGGAGGATGTCACGGGCCCGGCGGACCACTCGCTCGGGCACCCCCGCCAGCTTGGCCACCTCCACGCCGTAGCTCTGGTCGGCCCCGCCCCGGACAATTTTCCGCAGGAAGATCACATCAGAGCCTCGCTTTTTGGCGGCGATGTTGTAGTTCTTCACCCCGGGGATCTGGCCCTCCAGGGCGGTGAGCTCGTGGTAGTGGGTGGCGAAGAGGGTCTTGCAGCCCAGGCGCTTGCGGTCGGCGCAGTACTCCAGCACCGCCCGGGCAATGGCCATGCCGTCATAGGTGCTGGTGCCCCGGCCGATCTCGTCCAGGATGAGCAGGGACTTTTTGGTGGCGTGGTTCAAAAGAGCGGCCACCTCGGTCATCTCCACCATAAAGGTGGACTGTCCGGCGGACAGGTCGTCGCTGGCTCCAATGCGGGTGAAGATCCGGTCTACCACGCCGATGTGGGCGGACTTGGCCGGGACAAAGGAGCCCATCTGGGCCATGAGGGTAATGAGGGCCACCTGGCGCATGTAGGTGGACTTACCGGCCATGTTGGGGCCGGTGATGATGGCGCACAGGTCGTCCCCGCCGTCCATGTGGGTGTCGTTGGGGACAAAGGGGGTGCCTTTGAGCACCTTCTCCACCACCGGGTGGCGGCCCTCCACAATGGTGAGAGTGTCGGAGTCGTCCACCTGGGGCATGCAGTAGCCGTTGGCGGCGGCCACGGTGGCCAGGGACATCAGTACGTCCACCTGGGCCACGGCGGCGGCGGTGGCCTGAATCCGGTCCACCTGCTGGCACACCAGCTCCTTGAGCTGGCAGAAGAGCTGATACTCCAGGGCGGTGACCTTGTCCTGGGCGGAGAGGATGGCGTGCTCCAGCTCCTTTAATTCCTGGGAAATATACCGCTCGGCGTTGACGGTGGTCTGTTTCCGGGTCCAGTCGGCGGGCACCAGGTCGATCTGGGACTTGGCCACCTCAATGTAATAGCCAAAGACCTTGTTGCTCTTGACCTTCATGTTCTTGATGCCCGTCTGCTCCTTGGTGCGCTTTTCCAGGTCGGCCAGCTTCTCGGAGGCGTGGTCGATGAGGTCCCGCTGCTCGTCCACGTCGGGGCTGTAGCCGTCCCGGATAAAGCCGCCCTCCCGGACGGAGAAGGGGAGCTTGTCGTCGTCCATGAGAGCCCGGTCCAGCTCCTCTCGGAGCTGGGGCAGGTCGTCCAGTTCCTCCTTCAGGGAGGAGAGCAGGGCGCTGGGGCAGTGGTCCAAAAGGGAGCGGATGTGGGGGAGCTTGGCAAGACCATTGGATAGGGCGGCCAGGTCCCGGCTGCCCGCCGAGCCATAGACCACCCGGCCCACCAGACCCTTG
>DBFWXD010000444.1:0-3181 GCA_048215895.1 Eubacteriales bacterium | reverse complement strand
CCTCCTGGGTATTCGTCCGGCCCAGCGCCAGGTACAGGGCCTTCATAAGCCCCATAACCATCAGCCGGGGGGAATTGCCCCTGCTGGTTTGCCGGAGGATAACCGCCATAGGCTGGGCATCCACCATAGCTGCCATCCTGTGCCGGATATCCGCCGTAGTCCCCGCCGGAGGCGGGGTATCCCGTCTGGCTGTTCTGGCCATTCTGGCTGTTCTGGTTTGGCCGGCTGTCTCCGAAGTAGACATTGTCGGCAACCACCTCTGTGGCAAAGCGCTTATTGCCGTCTTTGTCCTCCCATGGACGGATCTGGAGCCGCCCGTCAACTGCGATCACGCGCCCCTTTTTGAAGTAGTTGGCTACAAATTCAGCCGTAGAGCGCCACGCCACAATGTCAATAAAATCCGTTTCTTTCTGATCTCCCTTTTTATAGTCGCGGTCCACCGCAATGCGGAAGGAGCAGACGGAGAGATTGCTGGCTGTGCTTCGCAGCTCGGGATCTGCAACCAAGCGGCCCATAAGTGTGACTCTGTTTAACATATCCGATACCTCCAAAAAATCATATTGGGGTTTTGCCTGTGCGACATCGAAAATACCGATCGGCTTACCAGCCGGTGTCTCCCTGATTTGCGAGGCTGCGCAGCATAGTACGTACCTGCATCAGCGCAAATCCAAGCAAATTAAGGCCCCTCCAGTTTCCTGGGTCTTGAATGCCGGACTGGTATTTTGACATGCCGATCCCCCATATCCTGTCATAGGGATTGGCCTCCACCAAAATGCGGTCACCAGTCTGTAAAAGAAAGGACCTCAAAGGGGGATTCTGCAAAAATTTTTGAAAATTTCCGCACAGTACGATCTGTTCACGGACCTGGCGCCAGCTCTCCTCCTGAAAGCCTGATACCATGCGTCCCAAGGCTTTGCAATCCCCCGGGAGTGCAGGCGCTCAGGATTCTGGCGTGAGTGCGGTAATCCCCAAAATACGCGGCCTTCTGAGCCATCATGTACTGCTCCATAGATTGGTACAAGATCCCATCTGCTTCAAAAATGCAGGGATACCATTGACTCAGGCAGCTTTCGGTTGCGCTCCCATCAGAAGGGAGCTGATGTCCATAAAAGAAGAGAAAATCCACGGTTTCTCCGCCCTGATGCATCTGGCGGAGCGAATCTGCGGTGTAAAACATAAACGATTCCTCCTGGCGCCCCGGGTTTGCCCGGGGCGCATATACCGTTTTTCTCCGAGCGCGATATATGCCCCCCGCACTTTCGTCCGCTCAAAGTCCGTACTCAGCCCTGGACAGGCTGCTGCGGCCCGTCCAAAATGGATGTCTGCGGAACGGCGGGCTCCTCCTTCATCTGATCCAGATGCTTTATAATGGCCTCATGGTCAAACGACCGAATGATGCCCGCATCTTTGCAGAAACAAAGGAAATGACGGATCATCCGATATGCCGCACGGTATTCGCTCTCGCTCACCGGCTGATACTGGCGTAAGGCATCCAGACAGTCGAGCAAATCACAGCATGTGTTTTCAAAGCGGCAATCACCCATATTCGACATAGCAAATTCTCCTCAAGCCGCACGGGGGGCATCCCCAATATAGACTTCCAGGATGCTTCTTTTGGCGCCCTCCATTTCCAGAGCGACCACTTTATAGGGGATACCGCAGATGGCGGAGATTTCCCGGTCAGAGTAGCCAATGTCGCGGAGCTCCGCGATCCTTTGCTGCAGCGGGGTGAGTGTGCTGGTGTACGCCTCAAATTGGATCACATTATCCACGCTCTCTGTGACGCTGTCCCGCAGGTCGTCCGCATTTTGATCATCATTCAGTGTCTGCACAATGCGCCCGCACCGCTTGCCGCGAAGCCAGTATTCACGTGAATGATGCACGTCACAGCTCATGGCGCGAAACGCGATCGTTGAAAACTGGTATGCTCTCAGTTCCGGGCGGGCCAAATACTTCCGTACGGCGCGCAGATAGCCAAAGACCGCTATATCATAGAATTCATCAAAATCAAGCCTGGCCTTTTTCAAGTAAGAGAGGAGCAGGTGATGGTGTTCCGCGGCGAAGGCGGATTCTTCAGCAGTCAGCGGCGTATTATAATTCAACATGGTAAAAACTCCTTTGTCCATTTTTTTGATCTGCCGAGGTATGCGGACCGGCAAGGGCCGGCCCGCATGCTCCGATTTTTGGGGAGGAGGGCTTAGGCGGATGTCCAGTCTAAACGCATTCCTAGGCCCCCTGTTTTGTTCCGCTGGGGATCAGTTCGCTTTCAGAAGATAAAGTTCTTTCAGAGGAACGTAGGAGAACACTCCGGATACTCCGTCCTCTGAAAAAGCCTTCTTGTTGAAGGCTTCCAGATCCTCCATACAGGCGTCTACTTTCTGTCTCCCAATGTCATCCTGAGCTTCCGCTCTCATCGCAGACAGCTTTTCGTACAGCATGAGGTACTCTTCCCTCAGCTTTCCGATGCGGCGGGCTGGCGCTGCGCCGGAGTCATCTTCAAACTCCTGGTAGCTCTCCTGCGCTGCGGCAAGGATACCATCCAACCGGTTTTTGAACGGATCGCTGCACATCTGCACCAGGGCAGATTGTATGATGGCACGCTCCTCCGGCGCGGTCCAGAGATAGTGGCGAAGGATGATCAGATCAGCCGGGGCCACGGTATCCCGGCCCTCCAGCCACGCTTTCGCTTGCGCGACAGGAGCATAGTTGAAATATTTTCGATCTGAGATATGAATCCCCTTTTCACGCAAAGCGCAGAGCACATCGTCCATCAGCTCATTTATGCTGTCCAAGATATGGACCTGGCGTACATCATCCTGCATGGCCTCCAATTCTTCCAGGGTGATGGGAGCCGCAGGGGCCTGCGCCAGATGGGGGGCCGCCTGTTTCTGCTTTAGTATCTTCAGGCGTGCGGCCCGGTCTTCCACATATTCCGTGACCACCTTCAGTTCAAACCGGTCATAGAGCGGCTTGAGTATCTTCTCCTCGGGATTGGTGAAATTTGGTATTTCGTTGGAGGCTGAAAAGAAGGAAATGGTCGGGATGTGGATGGTTTTGCCCTCGTTGGTATAACGCCGTTCATTCAGGGCGGTCAAAAGAGCATTGAGGATGCCATCGGACGCCTTAAAAATTTCATCGAGAAAAACGATGTGACTGTCCGGGAGCTTGCCCTTCGTAATGA
>DBFWXD010000443.1:0-7322 GCA_048215895.1 Eubacteriales bacterium | reverse complement strand
GAAACTCCCATCAAGCAGCTTTCCGGCGGCAACCAACAAAAGGCCATTCTGGCCCGGTGGCTGGCTACCGATCCCGACTTTTTGATTCTGGACGAGCCCACCCGCGGCATCGACATCGGAACCAAGACCGAGATCCAGAAGCTCATTATTAAGCTGGCCAGCGAGGGCAAAAGCGTACTGTTTATCTCCTCGGAGATTGAAGAGATGCTGCGTACCTGCAACCGTATGGCGGTGCTGCGGGACGGTGCCAAAGTGGGCGAGCTGGACGGCGAACTGACCCAGGAGCGGGTCATGGCCGCCATCGCGGGAGGTGCAAAGGATGAGTAAGCTGAAAAAACTGACTCAGCAGCAGCTTTTTCTGCCTGTGTTCTGTATGATCCTGGTGCTGTGTGTCAACATCATTTACGATGTGGCCCAGGGCAATGAATTTTATAACTTCTTTAAAATCACGCTGACCAACGACCTGCTCACCGGACGTATCATCAACATTCTCAACCGCGGCAGTGAGGTCGCCATTCTGGCCATCGGTATGACCCTGGTGGTATCCGCTTCCGCCGGTACCGATATTTCCGTGGGCTCGGTCATGTCTCTGTGTGCTTCCTTCTGCTGCATGCTGGTGGCCGGATTTGGCGTTTCGTCGGTGAACAGCGCGGACGAATTTGCCATGCCCCTGGCCGTGGGCATCATCGGCGCACTGCTGATGGGCTGTCTGTGCGGCGCCTTCAACGGCACACTGGTGGCCTATCTGAACATCCAGCCCATGGTGGCCACGCTGATTCTCTGGTCGGCGGCCCGCGCCATCGGTCTGCTGCTGTGCAACAACCTGATCGTCTATGTCCGGGTGCCGGAGTTTGGTGTGTTCGGCGGCTACATCGGCCCCGTGCCCACTCCCATCATCATTGCCGCGGTATGCGTGGCAATCGTATCTGTGGTGCTCAAAAAGACGGCTATGGGCATGTACATCCAGTCCGTGGGCATCAACCGGAAGGCCAGCCGCATTGCCGGCCTCAATTCCAAGCGGATCATTTTCGTCTGCTACCTGCTGTGCGGCCTGTGCGCAGGCATTGCCGGCATTGTGGCCTCCTCCCGCATCACCAGCGCCGACTCCAACAACATCGGCCTGGACATGGAGCTGGACGCCATTCTGGCGGTGGCTCTGGGCGGCAACAGCCTGGGCGGCGGCCGGTTTAATCTGGCCGGCTCCATCATCGGTGCCTACACCATCCAGGCCATTACCACTACCATGCTGGCCATGGGCGTTTCCACCGCGGTAAACCCGGTCTTCAAGGCCATCGTGGTGATTGCCATTGTAGCCATTCAGGCTCCTCCGGTCAAAGCCTGGTTTAAAAAGCGCAGCGCGGCAAAGGCCGCTGCCCGGAAGGAGGCTGTGGGGGTATGAAATCCGCTACCGCATTGAAAACTCGTAAGAGCATCAACAGCAATACCCTGCTGCTTCTGATCACCATCGTTCTCTTTGTCATCCTGTATGCCGCGGGCTGCGTGGTATATGGCAGCAGAGGCTTTACCAATTTTCAAACGTTCCTCAATTTGTTCCGCACCAACGCCGGCCTCATCTGTGTGTCCTGCGGCCTGACCTGCGTCATGCTCACCGGCGGCATCGACATCTCCGTGGGCTCTCTGGTGGCTTTGGACTGTATGCTCCTGGCCTACGGCATGAGCGAATGGGGGCTGAGCGCCCCGGTCATGGTGCTGCTGGTTCTGGTCCTGGGCGTAGTCTTCGGCCTGGTGCAGGGCTACTGCGTGGGCTACCTCCAGATTCAGCCCTTTATCGTCACCATGGCAGGCATGTTCTTTGCCCGCGGCATGACGGCTGTAATTTCCACCAACCAGCTGTCCATCACGGCGGAAATTAACCAGCTCTTCTATGATTTGGCCAATTTCCGCATCTATCTGCCCGCCTCCCTGGGCTACGCCAACAAGAAGGGCATTATCCAGGTGCCTTACATCGGCATCGGCGTGGTGGTGGCCCTTGTGGTGCTGGTGGTCATTTTCCTGGTGCTCCGCTATACCAAGTTCGGCCGTTCCCTGTACGCCGTGGGCGGCAGTGAGCAGAGCGCGGCGATGATGGGCCTGGACGTGAAGAAGACCAAAATGAAGGCGTATGTGCTCTCCTCCTTCCTGTGCTCCATCGGCGGTATCTGCTACTGCATGAATACCATGTCCGCCAGCGTGTCTCAGGCCACCGGCATGGAAATGGACGCCATCTCCTCGGCCGTCATCGGCGGCACCCTGCTGACCGGCGGCGTGGGCAATGTCATCGGCACGCTGTTTGGCGTACTCATCAACGGCACCATCTCCACCATTGTGCAGACCAACGGCAAGCTGGCCTCCTCCTGGCCTAACATCCTGACCGCCGCCCTGCTGTGCTTCTTTATCATTCTTCAGAGCATCTTTGCCAAGATCAAGGAAAAGTCCAAGTAATAAGGGAGAAGGAAAACTATGGATATTCAGGAAGCCATCCGCAGCGGAAGGACCTGCTTGGGCATCGAGCTGGGTTCCACCCGAATCAAAGCGGTGCTCATTGGCCCCGATCACGCTCCCATCGCCTCGGGGGATTACAGCTGGGAGAACCGCCTGGAGGGCGGATACTGGACCTACCACATGGAGGATGTGTGGACCGGCCTGCAGACCGCCTACGCCAACCTGCGCGCAGATGTGCAGAGCCGTTATGGCCAGGAGCTGACCCAGGTCAGCGCCATGGGTTTCTCCGCCATGATGCACGGCTATCTCCCGCTGAATGCACAGGGAGAGCTTCTGGCCCCCTTCCGCACCTGGCGCAACACCACCACCGCGCAGGCGGCCCAGGTGCTGACCGAGCGTTTCTCCTTCAACATTCCCCAGCGCTGGTCCATCGCCCACCTCTATCAGGCCATTCTCAATGGGGAGGAGCATGTGAAGGACATCGCCTACCTCACCACCCTGGCCGGATACGTCCACTACAAACTCACCGGACAGAAGGTGCTGGGCGTGGGCGAGGCCAGCGGCATGTTCCCCATCGACAGCAATACCCGAGACTATGACCAGACCATGGTGGATTCCTTTGATGCCTTGGTGGCAGACCTGCACTATCCCTGGAAGCTGCGGGACATTCTGCCCCAGGTGCTGTGCGCCGGAGAAGAGGCCGGTCGGCTGACCCCGGAGGGAGCCCGGCTGCTGGACCCCACTGGAGCACTGCAGCCCGGCGTGCCCCTGGCTCCTCCCGAGGGAGACGCGGGCACCGGCATGGCCGCCACCAACGCGGTGGCCATGCGCACCGGCAATGTATCGGCCGGTACCAGCGTGTTCGCCATGATCGTGCTGGAAAAGGCGCTGTCCAAGGTCTATCCCGAAATCGACATGGTCACCACGCCGGACGGCGCCCCGGTGGCCATGGTCCACTGCAACAACTGCACCAATGAAATCAACGCCTGGGCTCAGGTCTTCAAAGGCTTTTTGCAGGCCCTGGGCCAGACGCCCGACATGAACCAAATTTTCACCGCCATGTTCACCTCCGCCCGGGAGGGCGCTGTGGACGGCGGCGGGCTGCTGCTCTACAACTATCTCTCCGGCGAACCCATCACCAACCTGGAAGAGGGACGACCCCTGCTGGTCCGTGGACCGGACGCCCAGCTCACCTTCCCCAATTTTATGCGCACGCAGCTCTATTCCGCCCTGGCCACACTGAAAATCGGCCTGGATATCCTGGCCCAGGAGAAGGTCGCGGTCGACCGCCTGCTGGGACACGGCGGATTCTTCAAAACGCCGGTGGTGGGCCAGAAGATCCTGGCTGCCGCGGCAGGGGCTCCGGTGTCCGTGATGGAGACCGCCGGCGAAGGCGGCCCCTGGGGCATGGCGCTGCTGTGTGCCTACATGGTTCAGAAGGAAGCGGGAGAGCGCCTGGAGAACTATCTGAACAACAAGGTATTTGCCGGACAGCCCATCACTACCCAGACGCCCGACCCGGAAGAGCAGGCCGGATTCCAGCAGTTCCTCGGCCGCTATACCAATGCCCTGGTGGTGGAGCGGACTGCGGCGCAGCAGGTATAAACGATCAACACACAAATGCCCCGTGGGCGGAAAAATGGAGGTTATTCTCATGAATATGTACGATAAGCAGTTTTGGTTTGTAGTAGGCAGCCAGTTCCTGTATGGCCCGGAGGTCCTGGAAATTGTGGCTGCCCGGGCCGCTGAAATGGCGGATAAGCTGAACGCTTCGGGAAACCTGCCCTGCAAGCTGGTCTATAAGCTGACCGCCAAGACCAACCAGGAAATTGCCGATATCGTCAAAGAGGCCAACTACGACGACAACTGCTGCGGCATCATCACCTGGTGCCACACCTTCTCTCCCTCCAAGATGTGGATCAACGGCTTTGTGAACCTGCAGAAGCCCTACTGTCACTTTGCCACCCAGTATAACCGGGAGATCCCCAACGAAGAGATCGACATGGACTTCATGAACCTGAACCAGGCCGCCCACGGCGACCGGGAGCACGGTTTTATCGCCGCCCGCCTGCGCATGCCCCGGAAGGTCATTGCCGGCTACTGGCAGGATGAGGAAGTTCAGAAGCGCCTGGGCAGCTGGATGCGCGCCGCAGTGGGCGTGGCTTACAGCAAGGGCCTGAAGGTCATGCGTTTTGGCGACAACATGCGGGAAGTGGCCGTGACCGAGGGCGACAAGGTTGAGGTCCAGGCCAAGCTGGGCTGGCAGGTCAATACTTGGGCCGTGGGCGACCTGGTGAAGGAGATGAACGCCGTCACTGAGGCCGAGATTGACGCTCTGATGGAGACCTACAAGGCCAGCTACGACATTGCCACCGACGACGTGCAGGCCATCCGCTATCAGGCCCGGGAAGAGATCGCCATGAAGAAGATGATGGACGCCGAGGGGTGCAAGGCCTTCTCCAACACCTTCCAGGATCTGTACGGCATGGAGCAGCTGCCCGGCCTGGCCAGCCAGCACCTGATGGCTCAGGGCTATGGCTACGGCGGCGAGGGCGACTGGAAAGTGGCCGCCATGACCACCATTATGAAGGTCATGGGCGAAAACGGAAACGGCTCCTCCGCCTTTATGGAGGACTACACCTATCACCTGGTGCCCGGTCAGGAGTACAGCCTGGGCGCCCACATGCTGGAGGTGTGCCCCTCCCTGGCCGCCGGAAAGCCCCGCATTGAGACCCACCACCTGGGGATCGGCATGAACGAAAAGAACCCCGCCCGTCTGGTCTTCGAGGGCAAGGAGGGGGACGGCATTGTGGTCAGCCTTATCGACATGGGCGGCCGCCTGCGCCTCATCTGCCAGGACATCCACTGCGTCAAGCCCATCATGCCCATGCCCAACCTGCCTGTCGCCCGGGTGATGTGGCAGGCCGAGCCCTCCCTCACCACCGGTGTGGAGTGCTGGATTACCGCCGGCGGCGCCCATCACACGGTTCTCAGCTATGACGTCACCGCCGAGCAGATGAAGGACTGGGCCAACATGATGGACATTGAGTTTGTCCATATCACCAAGGACACCACCGTGGAGGGACTGGAGCAGCAGCTCTTCCTCAACGACATCGCCTGGAAGCTGAAAAATCTGTAATACAAGTATAAAGTGCCGCCGGGCAGGTATCCTGTCCGGCGGCCGCTTGGAAAGGAGCCATAATATGCTGGAAGAACTGAAGAAGCAGGTCTGTGAGGCAAATCTGCTGTTGCCCAAGCATGGCCTTGTGACCTTTACCTGGGGCAATGTGTCCGGTGTGGACCGGGAGCAGGGACTGATGGTCATCAAACCCTCCGGAGTAGAGTACGACGGCATGAAGCCCGAAGACATGGTGGTGGTCAGCCTGAAGACCGGCGAGCGTGTGGAGGGCAAATATAAGCCCTCCAGCGACACCGATACCCATGTGGCCCTCTACAATGCCTTCCCCGCTCTGGGCGGCATTGTGCACACCCACAGCCGCTGGGCCACCTCCTTTGCCCAGGCAGGAAAGGGCATTCCCCCCATGGGCACCACCCAGGGCGATTATTTCTATGGAGAAATCCCCTGTACCCGGAAGATGACCCCGGAGGAGATTGCCGGCAAGTATGAGCTGGAGACGGGCAACGTGATTGTGGAGACCTTCCGCTCCCGGGGTCTTGACCCCGTCCAGATCCCCGCCGTTTTGGTGCACAGCCACGGTCCCTTCACCTGGGGGACCGATCCCTTCAACGCCGTCCACAACGCCGTGGTGCTGGAGGAAGTGGCGTTCATGGATTTCCATGCCATGGCGCTCACCCCCGGGCTGCCCCCCATGCAGCAGGAGCTGCTGGATAAGCACTACCTGCGCAAGCACGGCGCCGGGGCCTATTATGGCCAGGGCTAAGGGAGACTTCAAATATGGACTATCCTAATGTTCGGCCCTTTGGCCAGATGCCCGACGGAACTTCCGTGGAGGAAATTACCCTCACCTGCGGGCAAACGAGCTGCTCCATCCTGACATACGGCGGAGCGCTGCGTACCCTGTCACTCCCGGATCGCAGCGGCAAACCGGTGGACGTGGTGCTGGGATTTGACACCTTGTCCGATTACCGCAAGCAGGATAAATACCTGGGCGCTCTGATCGGACGGTATGCCAACCGCATTGGAGGAAGCCGCTTCTCCCTCAACGGTGTCCCCTATCCCTTGGCGGCCAACGAGGGAAAAAACCACCTCCACGGCGGTGCAGTGGGCTTTGACAAACAGGTCTGGACCGTGGAGGCCTGTTCCCAAAGTGCACTCACCCTGGCTCTGTTCAGCCCGGACGGCCAGGAGGGATATCCGGGAAATCTTCAGGTCAAGGTCACCTACACTTTAACAGAGCACTCCCTCGCTCTGGATTATTGGGCGCAGTGTGACAAGGACACGGTATGCAACCTGACCAACCACGCCTATTTCAACCTGAACGGCCACCAGAGCGGGCCGGTTGGAGAGCAGCATATCCAGATCTTTGCCGATTCCTATACCCCCACCGACGCCGGCTCCATCCCAACTGGGGAGCTGGCCACGGTTGCGGATACGCCCATGGATCTGCGTCAGGGGCAAAAAATCGGAGCGCACGCGGATGACGACTTCGCCCAGCTGAAGCTGGCGGGGGGATATGACCACAACTGGGTACTGTCCTCGGCCCCTCAGCCGCTGACCCTGGCCGCCAAGGCCTGGTCGGAGGAAAGCGGCATTGTAATGGAGACCTTTACCACCATGCCCGGCATACAATTCTATTCGGGAAATTATCTGGATGGCGCTCCCCGGGGCAAAGGCGGCGCTCCCTATGCCAGGCGCTGGGGCTTCTGTCTGGAAACGCAGTTTTTCCCCGATACGCCAA